>CAMKNF010000036.1 GCA_946414115.1 uncultured Ruminococcus sp.
CGTCACGAAAAGCCTATTATAATATATAATGTAAAGGGCTACTACAATCATATGATTGCGATGATGGACAACGCAGTTAAAAACAAGTTTATGACAGACGACTGCAAACGCCTTTATTCCGTAGCCGACACGCAGGAAGAGGTTTTTGAACAGCTTGAAAACTACGTTCCCTTTTCATATAATAAGTATAACTTCGTTTACGAGGGGGATAAGAGCAATGGCTGACCGCTGTGAAATGTGCGCTCACTATGTTGTTGATGAGGAGTTCGGCGATTATTGCAGTATCGACCTCGACGAGGACGAAATGGAGCGTTTTCTCACTCAGAACGTAACCCAATGCCACTATTTTCAGCTATATGACGAATATAAAATCGTAAATAAGCAGATTTAAAATTGTGAAATATTATTCAAAAGGCACGATTTTCGTGCCTTTTTTGTTTTTATAAGAAATATAAATCGAAATGTTACATTGAAAAACATCATTTTATTACTATTATATCTATCATTTTTATACATTCAAGGGTAAAATTTAATAATATATAGCAGTATTTATTCTTTTTGTGTAAAAAAGAGCAATTTTTGAACAGTAACAATACTTTTTACATCTCTGTAATATGTTTAATTATTATGCACAAATCGGATCCACAAAGCTTGTGTAAATATACAAAATTCAAAAAACACGTTATAAAAATATTGATTTTTCGACAAAGCTGGTATAAAATTGTTTTATCAAATAGTGAAATTATGGTTGTAATTATGCCAAATTTTATTCGGGAGTGTTCACAATGGGCTTTTTCAACAAGATAGTTGATAATATGGTCAGCGAAAAAGTGCCTCGTAAAAGGCGCAAAAGGCTGATAGTGTTTATAGCCCTCATTACTCTGCTTTCAATGACTACAGCAACGGTTGCCTGGTTTACGGTAAATACCTTTGCAGGCGTTGATAATCTTGATATTAAAATCAGTATGAGCGCACAGCTAAAGGTAGGAATGGAAAATTACGGCACCGACCTTGCAAAATATACAAAGGTAATCACCAACGAAATGGTAGACAGCTATCTTCAGAAGCATAACACAAGCCTTAAAGATACTGTTCTCGATCCCGTAACAACTTCTGACGGTGTTAAGTTTACTAATCAGAGAGGCACGGTAAGAGAGGCAAATAAACGCTCCTACCTCGAATTTGAGTGTTACTTTATCGCTACCGAGGATATGTGGGTGCACCTTACAACCGAAAGCTCCAAGCAGGGCGAAGATGACGGCACAAAGGTTACAACAACCTCTACGGGTGCAAAGGCTGACGTAGTAAATTGCGCACGAGTTGATTTTTCAACCGACAAAAACGGTACTGCAATTTATGAGCCGAACCGTGGAACTCCTGTCAGCGGACAGACTACATTCGACCTTCCTTCAGGTACAATGCAGTACAGCAACAGCACAAGGCTTTTCCATCTTGACCAGCTTACTCCCACAAAGGCAACAATCCGAATTTGGATTGACGGCGAAGACCCGCAGTGTGATGACGACGTTCAGGAAGCACAGCTCGGTGTTCAGCTCGGCTTTGTAGGCTGTGACGAAAACAACGTTCCCATCTCCTAATTAGCGGAAAATTGCTAATTAAAAATGCAAACTGAAAATTGATAATTAATAATTGTTAATTGTTAATTGTTAATTGTTAATTCTAAACCGACGGAGTGATTAAATTGTTCGGAAAAAAGAAACCAAAAATTGAACAGCCCATTACTCCGGAGGAGTTGAGCCGTCTTAATGACAAGAAAATGGCAGATGCCCAAATTGAGCATTTCCACGTTAAGAATGACTCTATTGACATTGTCAAGTACAAAAAGCGCAGAAAGATTTTGAGTGTAATCCTTACGGTATGTCTGATTATTCTCCTTATTCTTTTCATTGTATCAATGCTCTTAACCCAGTGGGGCGACCTTATCATCAGCGTTGATTCTCCTGCGGTAAAGAAAGGCATCATCTTAAGCGAGGATCCCGAGTTTAAAACTCAGAGTGCTTCGCTTTCTGCCAAGCAGGCTGACGATGTAACAAACATTACATATTCGTGGCTCCCGGTTGACCTTGATACAAGCAAAAACGGCGAGCATAACGGCGACAACTACGTTGCATATACTTTCTACTGCAAGAACAACGGACAGGCTACTCTCGACTATGACGCAGTGCTTGAAATTACAGGTGTTGCAAAGTCAGCAGATGAAGCCGCAAGAGTTATGGTATATAAAAACGGAGAGCCGACTATTTACGGTAAGGGCAAGTACGATGACCGCAACACAGCCGAAACCGATTGCACAAAGTTCAATACCGACACCGAGGTAATGACAACCGCAACCGAGGACTTCAAGGTCGGCGATATTGACAAGTACACAATCGTTATCTGGATTGAGGGCAATGATCCCGAATGTATCGACGACATACGCAACGGACACATCAGAATGAGAATGTTGTTCAGCGTTCGTGACGACGAAACAACAGCACCCGCAAATTAATTTTGGTATTAAGCGTAATCATAAAATTGCGCTGAATATAAAGCAAAATATCCCTATGGTGTTTTAGGGACAAAAAATTATTTTTTAGGAGGAATTTCTCAATGAAAACAACATCAAGAAAGAGATTATTAGTCTCTTCAGTAGCAATGCTCCTCGTAGCAATGCTCGCACTCGGAACCGCAACTTATGCATGGTTCACACAGAATACATCAGCTACTGCTGACGGTATTACAGTAAGAACTTCAAAGACATCATCATTAAAGATTTCTGATGACACCCGTGCTTACGACACAAGCTTTACTTACACAGATGTTCAGAATGTTATGTTACCATCTTCTTCTATCAACGGTGCAAACTGGTATTCTACAGTAGCTGACAATGACACAGGCGTTTCTACTTCTAACCCAACTGCTATAACACTGGACACTCCATCTAATCTTAATCAGAACAACAAGTATGTGTTCGTTGACCAGCTCAACATTCAGAACGCAGGTGAAGTTTCTGTAAAAGACATTAAGATTACAATGGCTAACTTCAATGCTCACAACTATCTCCGTGTTGCATTGGTTCCCGTATCTGCAAAGGGACAGTGCATTGATGTAGATGCTACTGCATTTAGGGCTAATGTATACGCTGCAGATGCTACTGCTTACAATCCTATTAAGGCTGACGGTTCTTACTCGACAGCAACAGCAGACAAGATCACTCCTATTGCTGCAGGTACCACAAAGGTAATTACTATTTCTGATCCTTTGCCCGCAGGTCAGGAACTTCACTACAACCTTTATGTATGGTTCGAAGGTCAGGATCCCGATTGTAAGGATGCAAATGCTGGCACAGGTGTTTCAAACCTCCAGTTCACTGTAGAGGGTACTCCTGTTTCTGAGGCTTAATTAACTTTAGCAGTTTAAATAGCGAAATTATTTGATATCCCAATGATTGGAGACCCCTTGCATGAGTAAAATTCTAAAAAGAATTGTTAATGTTTTTGTCGACATTATTGTCGTACTGATTCTGATGGTATCAATAATTGTTGTAATGCTGTCGTTAACTTCTAAATCATCAGGGGTTCCCAACATTTTCGGTACTGCACCCTTAAGCGTTTTGACTGAATCAATGGAAGATACAATCAATCCCGGCGACCTGATTTTATGTTCGCTGACTGATATTGAGGATGAGTTTCAGAAAGGTGACATTGTAACCTTTCCCATTGAATTAAACGGAGAGAAGGTTTTAAACACTCACCGTATTGTCGAAGTAGTAGAAGATGATAACATTATATACTACAGAACGCAGGGCGACAACGAAGAAACAAATCCCGAGCCGGATACGGATTTACAAACCTCGTCCACTATTGTGGCAAAATATACAGGCACGAAAATCCCCGGCTTGGGTAACGTATTAAGCTTTATCAGAACTCAGCTTGGATTTTTCCTCTGCATTTTGCTTCCTATGATTATTTTCTTTATCTATGAGGCTGTCAGGGTTGTAATGAACCTTATGGCTTACAGTAAAGAAAAGGCATTTGAAGAAGCGCAGTCAGCTGTCAATAATTCTGAACTTACGGAAGAACAGAAGAAACAGGCGATTGAAGAATATCTTGCTTCTCTCGGACAGCAAAGCGGTAATGCGGGAAATGAGCCGGAAGTACAAACACCTGCCGACGGCAACAATACCAACGTTGAAAGCTAAAGCTTTACATTAATTATTTTAACAATTATTTGTCCCTATGCACATAGGTGCATCATTAGTAACGAAAGTATTTCTTTTCCGCTGATGTGCGGAAAAGAAATATGAAGTTACATTATTACGTTGCAATATTTATTGTAGCGAGCGACGCCCTCGTCGCTCATAAAAAATGAGGTAGATTTTTTTAAGGAGACGAAGTACCGTGGACACAGTATTTAAATTTCTGTTTGAATTTCTCGGTCAGTTTTTTGGCTCACTGTGGTCAATCATAACAGGATTGTTTACAGGAATAGGAGAGGCATTTAACTTTCCTGCCTATATCAATATCATAAACGGCTATACCACTGAGCTTGGAGGACTTGCCTGGGGTATTGCAATTCTCGCCATAGTGCTTCTTGTTGCTGTGCTTGGACTTATTGTATGGCTCATTATCGTCGCCGTAAAAAAGTTTATCCGTTCACACCGCAGAAGAAAAGACACCGACTCCCTTGTAAAGGAAGTTCAGGCACTTAATAAAGAGGTAATGAGATTAAACCTTGAAAAGGACAAAATCCTTTCTATGAAGGTTTCACAAATCGGTCTTAACCCCAACGAAATTGCAGAGCTAACAGGCGAGGAGATTGAAGCTCTCAATAACGGTGAGGAAGAAGAAAATACAAACGAAACACGTTTCTACAAGCTTGCTGAAATTGATGAACTCTGGGCAGATTATGTACCTCCTGTATATAACAACGATATTACACTTCCAGAGTTCTGCGACCAGTTCCGTATGTTCGCTTGCTCACGTCTTGGTCTTTACTATGACATTAAACTTATAAGACTTTTTGTTGCTTCTTTCGCTTCAACAAGACTTATTATCCTTCAGGGTATTTCAGGTACAGGTAAAACTTCACTTGCTTATGCCTTCGGTAAGTTTGTTAACAATCCGTCAATCATTGCTTCTGTTCAGCCTTCATGGCGTGACAGAACAGAGCTTTTCGGTTATTTCAACGAATTTACAAAGAAATTTAACGAAACCGAGCTTCTCCGTGCTATGTACGAGGCTTCTTACAACGAAAATATTTACGCAGTAATCCTCGACGAAATGAACATCGCACGTGTTGAGTATTACTTTGCAGAAATGCTTTCAATCCTTGAAATGCCGTCACGTGACGAGTGGGTTGTCGACATCATTCCAAACGCATGGCCTACCGATCCGAAGCACATCAAAAACGGTCAGCTGAAAATTCCGCCGAATATGTGGTACATTGGTACAGCTAACAACGATGACTCTACCTTTGCAATTACAGATAAGGTTTATGACCGTGCTATGCCGATTAACATTGATACTAAGGGTGTTGCCTTTGATGCAGAAGACACACCGCCGATTTATATCAGCTACAAGCATTTTGAAGATATACTTAACGAAGCAAAAGCTAAATATGTTGTTTCAGAAGAAAATATCAAAAAGATCGGACTTCTTGATGACTATGTTATTGAGCATTTCCGTATAGCTTTCGGTAACCGTATTGTAAAGCAGCTCCGTGACTTTGTTCCTGCTTACGTTGGTACAGGCGGAACCGAGATTGACGGTCTTGACTATGTTCTCGCAAGAAAGGTATTCAGAAAGTTTGAGTCACTCAACCTTTCGTATATCAGAGATGAAATCGACGGACTTTGCGCTTATATTGACGAGTTGTTCGGCGAAGAAAATATGAATGAATGTAAAGATTATCTGCGTATGCTCAAAAAGCTTGTATAATCCGGCTATATAAGGGCGAACTCTGTTCGCCCTTTAGTTAGTATTTTGATTGCAGGTAATAGATCATATTGTTTTTAAGGAATAAATGTTGTGCTTTAATTAGATGAGGAGTATCACCCTATGGCTGATTTCAGTAAATATTACAGAGCCTACATGTATATGCAGGAGCTTCTGAAAAATGATTTTACTTACAATTACATAAACGAAGGCTTCAAGGACGGCGACAAGGGCAACGATTCTCTCGACGGTAAAACTAACGAAAAAGTAATCGATATGGACTGGGTTGTAGCAATCGAAGAAACCCTGCCCTATATTCAGAAAGCTATTGACGAGCAAAGACGTTTTATCAAGCAGGTTGAAAATGTTGTCCGCATTGAGCTTGCCCGCAAGGTTGGTCCTGAATCAGTAAAGCACCTCTCGCAGCACACTAACTTCATTGCCAAGGTTGACGATGACGGTATGGTAACTCCAAATAAGCTTCTGACAACCGAGCGTGAAGAAAGCTTTGCGATTTATGAAAACCGTGTTCTTATGACCCTTATCCGTAAGGCTCTGCTCTTTGTTGATGATAAATATTCAAAGATGAAAGACGTGCCAAATGACAGCTTTAATAAGATTCATATGGAACGTCACGTAGATTTTAACGATAAGAAAATTGATTTTTCAATTAATTATACTAATGAGTCGCACGACAAGCTCGCCGATGACCTCGATGTTCTCGACGTTTCCGAGCTTTCCGACTTCGACCGTATCAGACGTATACGCTCAACTCTTAACGAGTTCTTAAATACCCAGCTTATGCGTGAAATCGCAAAAGAACCCGAGGTTCGTCCGCCGATTACGCAGACCAACCTTTTGAAGAAGAATCCAAACTTCAAAAAGGCTATGGAACTTTGGACATTCCTCGACAGCTACAAGCGTACCGGATTTGAGATAGTAAGTGAAGATTATCATGGCAAAATGGACGAACAGATTCAGCAAGACGTTTATTTTGCAATGGGCTTTGAGCACTTTATGATGTCAATTGCCACCAACCCCGGTTTGCGTAACATCCTCCAGCAGAAGTATGAGGAGGAGAACGCAAGAATTGCCGAAGAAGAGGCAAAGCCTGAAAAAACACGTGAAGCTGTAATGAAGGCACAGCTTGACGCAGTCCGCAAAGAGGAAATGGAAATCCGCCTGCGTGAAATCCGTGAGCGTGAAAAGAAAATCCACGACCTTACAAATGAAGTTAAAAACCTCAAGGTAACACTTGAGCAGAAGGAACAGCAGATATTGACCTTGAAAGGTCAGGTTTCTGCACTTCAGGATCAGATTAACGAGCTGAAAGAAGAGCTTAAAGAAACAAAGCTTAAGCTTCTTGAAGCTGAAAACGAAATCAAGGCTCTCAAAGCTGAAAATCAGGCTCTCAAAGAAAAGATTGAGGAACTGAACAAGACAATTGATGAGCTGAATAATAAAATTGCAGAGCTCAACGAGCAGATCAGAGTGCTTAATGACCGCATTCAGGTTCTTATGCAGGAAAATGCTCGTATGCAGTCCAAGATTGAAGAGCAGGAAAAGATTATTGCAGAACAGACCGCAAGAATTGAAGAGCTTGAAAAGCAGACAGCCGAACAGCTAGCAAAGATTGCTGCTCTTACTGATAATCTTGCAAAATGTGAAGCAGAGATAGAGAGTAACAAAAAGGAAATTACTTCTCTTACCGAGAGAAATGAAAAGCTCAATACTACGCTCCAGAACGAGCGCACTGCACATAAAGAGAAAGTTGAGCAGATGAACGCTGACTTTGCGGCCAAAACTAAGGCTGCCGAGGAGCAGTTCAAGTCCGAGAAAAAGTCACTGCAAAAGCAGATTGATGATTCAGAGGCTGCTCATACAAAATATGTTGCACAGCTCAATGCTGAATTTGCCGACAAGGCAAATCTTGCAGAGCAGAAACGCATAAATGAGCTTGCTGAAAAACAGGCAGAACACGAAAAGCAGATTGAACAGATTAAGCTTTCTAATGACAAAGCTTCAGCCGCTGTTGAAGCAAAACACGCTTCGGAAGTAAGAAAGGTTCAGAAATCTGTAGACAAGCGTGTTGAAGCTGCTGAAAAAGCTGCAGAAAAGCAATATAATGCAAAGATTAAAGAGCTTAAATCACAGCAGGCAAGAGAGCTAGCAGAGGCTAAACGCAAAGCAAGAGAAGAAATCAGACTTGCAAAGCAAAAAGCAAAAGCCGAAATCAGACTTGTGAAACAAAAAGCAAGAAAAAATATGTTCACAAAAGAAGAACTTATGGAAATGAACGACATCATCGACAGCAACTGATAAAGTTAATTCAGAGAGGCAGACTTATGAAAAATACTACTGCGTCCAACAGAAAAACGGGCAGAATGATTGCTAAAAATTTAATAATTCTTGTTGTGCTTGTTTTTGTCTCAATTCTCGCAATGTGGGCGTGGTTTACCAATAAGTCTTCAGCTACTGCGGACGGAATTGACGTTAAGTGCGATGTTCCGGACGGTATTCAAATTGCCGTTGTAGCTCCCGGTGCAACTCCGACTGAAGAGGATTATGTTGAGGGCTCAATTAAGATCAGTGCAGATAAATTTTCTTTTATGGAAGATCTTGTTTTGTCAGAAGTAACGTCTGACGGTAAAACCTTTTATAAGCCTGCGCTTATTCAGTCAAACGGATTTGCTTATCCTGATGTTAATGAAGCTTGGGATAAGGCGGTTGCCAATGAAAATTATCTGAGCTTTGATTTGTATATCCGTTCAAAGACAAGCTATACAGTTTCGCTTACAACTAATTCTAAATTTACTACGCTTCATCCCGATCAACTTATAGGTGAAAATGCATTTAATAAGAGCACAGAGGGCAATTATTCAAGAGATTGCATTGTAGGAGCTACGAGGTTTTCTGTTGTCGATTATAATGATAAAAAAGAAGGCGACTTGAAATTACTCTGGATTCCCAGACCGGATATTTATTTTAACGGCACCGGCGTTGATCTTGATGTACCGGAAACCGGCGAATCAAGTTACGATGGATTAACCTATAAACATAAATATTATGAAGTAACCGATACGTCAAAAACAGATAAAACTATTAACAATAAATCAGGAATAAAGTATTTTAAAACTTCTAAAGTAAATGATAATGGTGAGTATGTTTTGCCGGGAAAGACTGAAATTGCAGTTTTAGGTAAGACTAACGATGAGAAATTCTATACAAAATGTGTAAGATGTAATATGTGGGTTGACGGTGAAGACTCAGAAGATCGTCTTGCACTTGTAAAGGGTAAATTCCAAATTTATCTTGATTTAACAATAAAATAAAGTATAATATATAAAGAAAGGAGTTGAGTGTATGAAACTGAAAAATGCTGTCGAAAAGATTACTGATACTTTTCATGGCAGAAAAAGTTTTAATTTAAAAAAGATTTCTACTTCATACATCTCAATATTCCTGATTCTTTTACTTTTGCTTTCTACTACACTTGCTTGGTTTACAATAAATGACACGGCATATGTAGATTCTGACACATTTACAATGGAGTCTGTTTCGGGACTTCGTGTAAACGACGGCGAAGACTTAAAAAACGAAATCAAAATCGAGAATATGATATTGTCTGAGGCTTCAAGCGTTGACGGCAGAAATATGTTCTTCCCGACTACCGGCACTTTCAAAAGCAACACTTCCGAGATGACTTTCCGTGAAGGTAACGCAGGCGATAAGAATGTGAATTACTGTTACAAGGATTTCGTCCTCAAGGGCGACTCCGGCGTAACTTATGTATATATAAAGAGCTACTCCGTTACTGTTGACCGTGTTGAGAACGGCGAAACAGTTCATGAAGTTTTTGACGGTTCTACAAAAATAACCTATGATTCCAACGGCGTTCCGATTAAACAGGAAGAGCATGCAGAATGTCCGGTTCGTATGTCATTTATTGATGACAGTGCTTATGAACCAACTGTACTTGACCCGTCTGCGCTTCTTAATAGCTATGTAAATAAGTACAATGCTATTGATTCTATTGATGCAAACGGCAAAGCAACAACAAAAGAGTCCAATGCGGAATCTTTTTCAGATTACTATTTCGGAACCGGTCAACCTATTTTTACTCTTGTCGGACAGAAACCTCTGAATGTTGCAATGGTTGTATGGCTTGAGGGTACGAGTGATGCCTGCGACCAGTATGTGGGACAGAATATTTCAGTTGATATTGAACTTGAAAGTAACTGGACCGATATGGAATATGTTTATTTTGTCGACGACACTTTGCCTGATAGTGACGGCGGAGATACACACTGGGTAAACGGCAGCAACGATTCCTACGTTGTTATGACATATAAAGATATTAATTCAGAGGGTGCAATGAAGTCTGTTGTAATGAAACAATCATTCGGAAGTACAACCGAGTGGTATGCACCAATTCCGCACAACGTAATTACAGGTATCTCTTTCTACAGATACAACAAGAACAAAGAAGTAATTTTCAACGCATGGCACACATTTGAAGGTGTTGATAATCAGTTGAGCTCACCAGCATCGGGTTGGGCAACACAAATTCTCGGTGCTAATAAATTACAGGAATACCGTACCAACGATGGCACAGCTAGCGGAACGATTGAACATACATATACTGCAAGACGTGGTAACGGTTATGGTAAGGTTGCTGAAAATGATCCGGAACTACAGAAGAAGCGTCTTTCGCCTTGTATAGGTTACTGGGGAACACTCGGTTCGACTGAGACTACGGTTGCAACACAGGCTACAACAATCGGTGGATCAACTTCTGCAACGCAAGCTACAACTTCTCCTTCGGGACAAACTGTAACAATTCAGATTTCACTTGGTCAGATTAAGCCATGGGTTCAGAGTAACATAACGAAGGACGGTTACGAGCTTTATGCCGAATTTAATGACGGCAATCTTGTAAAAATGAATAAAGTTAGCGCCGATTATTATCAGAATACATCAGTAACTGCAACGCTTAATTCAAGTTTTAAGTGCTTTACATTGAAGAGTGCATCTGATACAAAATATCTGGTACTTGATTCACCGCAGTTGATTTCAAGACAGGAAAATATGTCATTTGAGATGCAGAATGATGATACGGTTAAACGTACAGGCTAATGAAAAGGGGGTGTCACAATGAAAGAAAAGTTTTGTGCAATTAAAAATGCTATAACAAAGAAAAATAAATCTCGCTACGGACTTTTACTGTCAGTTGTGGCACTTATTGAAGTGTTAATGATATTACTTGTTTCAACATATTCATGGGTTGAAACAATTTCATCAATCAAAATCACCAATGCAATAGGTAAGATTGATACATATACATACACTAATGCTGAAATAGGAACGGGTTCGGGATATTCGGGTACTCCAATTGACCTTGAGCAATATTTCCGTGCATCCGGTAATGTCCATCTTGCTACAACATCAAGCGCTGACGGAGACAATTTCTTTTTCCCGCAAGTTGCTAACGCCGGCGCAAAAAGCAATTCCTACAGAAAAGGCACAATAAACGATAAGAATACTAATTATATCAGATTTTCTTGCAGAGTACAGGCAAAAGGTACAAGTGCGAGCTTCTATTTTGACAAGGTACCTACCTTTAAAATTGGCGGTACAGAAGTTACCGATAATAGTGTGAGGTTAGCTATTTCAATTTCTGATTCTGTTGATTCAGAAGGAAGTACGTCTGTTTATTCCTATAATGCTGTTGACAGTGAGAACGTAGTCGGAGATGTTGACGGCACTATGGTAACTACAACAAGAATTCACGCTTTTTCAGATTATGATAATAACGGCGAAGATGCTGGGAACATACTTTTCACTGTTCCACAGGGCGGAGAAAAAATCATTACGTTTACTCTCTGGCTTCAGGATTCAGGTGATCCTGAAAAGAATGCAGAATTTTCAGGAAAAACGGTAACATCAAATGATTTTAAAATTGTTACCGGCGTTAAAACAACAAAAATTAACTTTGTAGACAGATCTTCTTCGCATAATAAAAGTGATGCAACAAGCCCTACATGGCAGTGGGTTAGTAATGATGATGCAAAAATGTGGGTTTATGCACCTTCCGGAAATGCTTATGAAATGACCAGAGCTGTTGATGAAAACAATGTTGAAGTAGATCCGCCTACATGGTCTTTGACTGTAGCTACAGATTTACTTGGTGATTCAAGCGGAGAATTTTATTTCTATCGTACAGCTAATACCGTTACTTCAGATCCGCAGAATAATTACTATAACTTCTGGAAAACAACACTTTCAAGCGCAGGCACAACTGCGATTCCGACATATACTGCATTTGGTAACACTAAATCCGGCTCTGTTGAAGGATTCGGAACATGGAGCGATGTAGCAGAAATTAAAGTTCTCGGTGATAATGCTGAAAATGTGCTGAAAACTCCAGGAGCAACCGACACTCCGCAGGAGCTTACAATTAATACTGCGGCTGCTGGAATTTCAGTTGAGATGAATTACAACAAAAATTTCTGGAGAGCTTATGTACCAAATGATTCTAATTCAAAAAATTTGACCTTAAATGTCAAAAAGAATGATACCACTACCTACACTATCGCAGCAGGTAACAGAGATTTAACAGAAAGTGCTTCAACATTTCGTGTTACATCTTCTACAACAGGTTACTGGGAAGAGCCTGCAATTGTTAAGGTAATTATACCCGATGAATATAATTCTATGGGTAGCGTAAAGGTAAGCGGAGGACCGAGTGGTGCTACAACCGTTAAGGTTACTAAGGGCACAACGGTTAGACTTACAGCAACACCCGCTTCAGATGATTATGCATTTGAGGGTTGGTATAGTGATGCTGAATGCATTAACTTAAAGAGTTCAGTAAGTGAGTATAATGTAACGGCAAGTGAAAAGAATAAAACTTATACTTATTACGCAAAATTCCAGTTCAATGTACGACTGACTGCAAAGACAGACGGCGTTGCCGGAAATGCCTCCGGCGGTCAGGTTCAGATTAACGATGACGGTACGCCCGGAGCAAAGGTAAGCCTCCACGTTTTAAAAGGCGGTTCAGTAAAGCTTATCGCCCTGCCCAATACAGAAGATTACGAGTTTATGGGCTGGTACGACAGCGAAAGCAGGCTCGTTTACAATAATACACTAACTACTGTTGAAATAACAAATTTACAGAAGCCGATTAATCTTTATGCAGTTTATAATGTAAAGAAATTTGTTCTTAAGGCTTACGCTGCAACAAACGGTAATCCCGGAGAATCGGGAAATGCAACAGGCGGTACTGTAAAATTTGATTCACAAACTTCTTCAGGTGCATATGCAACTGTTACGGTTGATTATACAGGCACAGCTACATTTGTTGCAATTGTAAAGGATACCGACGGCTATGAATTTGCAGGTTGGTATAGTGACGCTGCCTGCTCAACTTCAAAGCGTGTTACAACCGAGCTTACATATACTGCTGATAAAAATACCAAACATAAAACACTTTATGCTAAATTTGTTCTTAAGAAATACAACGCTTCCGCTGTTGCAGTGACCAACGGCACGGAAAACAATGCTGATGGCGGTACTGTACAGATTACTGCTGACGGAGTAACTACAGCCGCTGGTAAAAGCGTTACTACAAAGGTTACTCACGGAACAACTGCGACCTTTACTGCAACTAACAAAACAGGCTATAAATTTGTTGGTTGGTATGATAAGGCAAGCGGCGGTAAACTTGTAAGCAGCAGTGCTACTTACGACGCTACGGGCGTAGCAGGCGACATAAAGCTGTATGCAATATTCAAGAAGGAGATCGGAAGAGCGTCGTGTAGGGAAAGAGTGTAGATCTCGGTGG
>CAMKNF010000037.1 GCA_946414115.1 uncultured Ruminococcus sp.
CACCGAGATCTACACTCTTTCCCTACACGACGCTCTTCCGATCTTACCTGTTCCCGAGAAAATCGGAAGCTTCTGACCTCTGATAAGCGTCATCAGCGTGTCAATTGTCGAGATACCCGTGTTGATGTAGTTCTTCGGATACACACGTGAAACAGGGTTAATCGGCGTTCCGTTGATGTTTTCACGCTTTACGGGAAAAATATCGCCCAGTCCGTCAATCGGTCTGCCTGCACCGTCAAGCACACGTCCGATAATTTCGGGCGAGAGAGGCATTTCCATAGGATGTCCCGTAAGAGTAGTTCTTGTATTCTTAAGGCTGATTCTTCTTGTGCCCTCAAAAACCTGAACAACAATTCTTTCGCCCTCAATCTGAACAACACGACCCTGTCGGGTTGTGCCGTTCTCAAGGCGGATGTCTACGATTTCTTCATTGGAAACGCCCTTAACGCCGTCCATTACGATAAGCGAGCCGTTAATTTCCTTTACGCCTACATAATTTATTATCATTGTGCGTTTCCTCCTTATTTGAGTAATGAAGCAAGCTTTTCGTCGATTTCCTTGATGTAATCGTCGAACATTTCAGGCTTGCTGTTCGGAATGTCGTACTTCATCTTTGTCAGCTTGTCAAAAAGTCCGAGATTAAGAACCTTTGAAAGCGGAATTTCCTTTGCAACAATTTCCTTTGCTTTTTTGTAAAGGTGAAGTATTGTTTTCATCATAAGCTTCTGCTTTTCAAGCGGAACAAACGTATCGTCTGCGTGAAAGGCGTTCTGCTGTAAAAATCCTACTCTGATAACTCTTGCAGTTTCAATTACAAGCTTCTGGTCGTCGGGAAGAACGTCCGAGCCTATAAGCTTTACAATTTCCATAAGCGAGCTTTCTTCCTGCAAAAGTGCGCTTATTCTGTTGCGGTATTCAACAAAGTCCTCGCCGAGGTTTTCCTTGAACCACGGGTCAAGGTCGTTGAAATATTCGCTGTAGCTCTGCATCCAGTTGATTGCAGGGTAGTGTCTTGAATAAGCAAGCGACTTGTCGAGCGCCCAGAAACAGCGTGTGAAACGCTTTGTGTTCTGCGTAACGGGCTCGGAGAAGTCAGAGCCTTGCGGAGAAACTGCGCCGATAAGCGTTACCGAGCCTTCGCCGCCGCTTAATACGTCTGCACGTCCGCCTCTTTCGTAGAATTCGGCAAGACGTGAGGGAAGATAAGCAGGGAAGCCTTCCTCGGCGGGCATTTCTTCAAGTCTGCCCGAAATTTCACGCAGAGCCTCTGCCCAACGTGAGGTTGAGTCAGCCATCATTGCAACGTGATAACCCATATCTCTGTAGTACTCGCCAAGTGTGATGCCTGTGTAAATTGAAGCCTCACGAGCCGCAACAGGCATATTCGATGTGTTTGCGATAAGTACCGTTCTGTCGGTCATAGGACGCTGTGACTTCGGGTCGATAAGCTCCGAGAATTCCTCAAGAACCTGACTCATCTCGTTGCCACGCTCACCGCAGCCGACGTAAATAATAATATCAGCGTCGCACCACTTTGCAAGCTGGTGCTGCGTCATAGTTTTTCCTGTGCCGAATCCACCGGGGATTGCGGCTGTACCGCCCTTTGCAATCGGGAAGAGCGTGTCGATTACACGCTGACCCGTGATAAGCGGTACGGAAGAAGTAAGACGGTTTTTAACGGGACGTGAAGTTCTTATAGGCCACTTCTGGCAGAGTGTGAGGTTGTGCTCTGCGCCCTCGTCGTCCTTGATTACAACTACCGTATCAAACAGCTTGTAGTCGCCGTCGGGCATAACCTTTGTTACAATGCCCGAAAGCTCCGGGTGCACCATAAGCCTGTGCTCAATAATCGGAGTTTCTGGGAGGGTTGCATAAATCTGACCGCCCTCAAGTCTGTCGCCGACCTTAACCTTCATTGTGACGTTCCACAGCTTGTTTTCGTCAAGCGACGATACGGTAGCACCACGGTTGATAAATGCGCCGGACTGCTCCTCGATAGCCTTTAAGGGACGTTCAATTCCGTCAAAAATATTGTCAATAATACCCGGTCCCAAAAGCACGTTCATAGGTGCTCCCGTACCTCTTACGGGGTCGCCGGGTTTAAGACCTGTTGTTTCCTCGTAAACCTGAATGGTGGTAAAATCATCGGTGATACCGATAACCTCGCCGACAAGATTCTGCTCTCCGACGTGTACCATTTCCATCATCTCAAAGCAGTCGGCTTGCTTTACGGTAACAACAGGACCGTTAATTCCGTATATAACATTGTTGTTTTCCATTTATATTACCATCTCTTTCGGTTGAAATTAACAGTTAAATTTAAAGCACGCTGAGTCCTGAATTTTCGATAAACCATTCTCTCTGTGCATTAAGCTTGCTGTCAAGCGTTTCGTCAGCAACAATGCTTAACGTCTTGCAGTAGCCCTTTAAGCCGCCGATTTTAATTGTTTTATCGGTGCAAACCTCTGTTTCGCCGACAAAAAGTGTTTTAAGTTTGTCGGCAAAGCTCATATCCTTTTCATTTAAGTAAAGGGTACAGCTTTCACTGCCGAAAAGAGCGGCAATATTTTTTGCACTTTCCATAAGCTTTTCGGAATATTCGGCTGTTTTTGTGTATAGGGCAAGCTTTTCTTCTGCTTTCTTAAACACGCTGTCGGTCATTTCGGCTCTTTCAAGGAAGAGCTTTTTCTGTCCCTCCTGCGTAAGCTTTGCAAGTCTTGAGGTTTCCTCGTTGCGCTTGGCTTCAAGCTTATCCTTGATAAGCTTTTCGCTGTCGTACTTTGCCTTTTTCTCGGCCTCTTTGATTTTTTCCTCTTTTAACTGCTCAACCTCGGTACGCATGGCGTTTCTCTGTTCGTCAGCGTACTTTTTTATGGCTTTAAGAAAGTTATCCGTTTTTGCGGTTTTATTCATATATATAACCTCTTTAGCAAATCAATCTGTGATAATCAGAGCTTAACTCCGATAGCGTCCTGAACATATTTTGTAATACTGTCCTTTGTTCTTCCGTTGCCGTGACGGTCGGGAATTTCAACAATAAGCGGCTGCTTTCGGTTCAGCTTAAGCTCATATACAAGGTCGGGGCAGAGAGCAACAAGGTGCTCCGTCATAAGAATAACGGCGATGTCCTCTCTGTTCATTGCGTTTGTAAGCTCACGGCGAACGTCCTCCTCTTCGTGAACGACAACACCCTCAATGCCTGCAAAGCGCATACCCATTTTTGTATCAACATTATCACTTATAAGAAAAAATTTCATAGTATCAAATCCTTTATATGTCGGATTTATCAGCCGACTGAGGAGATAATCATAATTGAAATGAGCATACCGTAAAGTGCGATACCTTCGCCGAGAGCAACGAAGATGATAGCCTTACCGAATGCCTTGGGGTCCTCGCTTGTTGCGCCGATTGCGGCAGGAGCTGCGTTACCAACGGCAATACCGCCGCCGATGCAGGAAAGACCTGTTGCAACTGCTGCGCCGATGTAAGCCATACCGCTTGCGGCAGCCGAAGCAGAAGCGGCGTCCTCTGTAGCTGCGCCTGCAACCAAAGGACAAACAAAGCAAATTGCAAATACTGCGGCAAAAGAAGCAAGCTGCATTAAAACAGTTTTCTTTCTGCTTTTGCCTTTTTCAAAAGCCTTAACGGCAATGATTACGGAAACAATAAGAAATACAACGGGAAGTGCGAGCATTAATGAATTGAAAAGTAACATAGTAAATTCCTCCAAAAAATTATTCTGTTATTAATTTAACAGGCTCATAAGGTCTGCCTTCGCCCGAGTAGAAACGGCTGAACATTTCGTAATATTCAAGACGAAGCACCTGGATTGCAACAAGCAAAGCCTCAAGAACCATAACAAGTGCGTTTCCGAAAACGACAATCGGCCAGTAGCCGACTCCGCCGACGGTTTCTGCAAGCACAAACACAACCATCATCATACCTGCGTGAACAAGAACGAATGCGCCTACACGCAGAAAGCTCATTGTGTTTGTGACATAGCTTAAAATAACCTCAATGGACTCGAAAAGATTTTCAACGATATATCCGCCCCAGCTTTCGGGCTTCCAGTCGGGCTCGCCGTTCACGAGATTTGTAAGCGGTTCGCCGAAGAAGATAAGGACAAACGGAATGACAATCAGACACAGTACATAGGGGAGAGTGAGAATGTTAAGTCCGAGGAACAGCTGTCCCACAAGTCCGAATACAACCGAGCCGTAGAAAATGATTCCTGCAATTCCGCTTGTACTGAACAGCGCTCGTCCGTAGTTTTTCTGTCTGATCGAGGTGTAAACATTAAGAATCATTGCAATTATCAGAAGCAGAACGCCTATGCCGATAGCCGACATAATGATTGTGTTGGTATTCTGCGACGCCATAACCTCAAACGGCTTTTCTTCAAGTCCGAAAAGCGCCTTGTACATCGGGTCGAGCAGATGTTCAAAGCCGAAAACGCTTCCGAAGAAAGTACCGAACACAGCCGATGAAATTCCGCAGGGGAACAGGATTTTGCCGATTTTCATTTTCTTAAGCTTCCACATAAGAAGTCCTGCGATTGAAAGGCAGATTCCCTGCCCTAAGTCGGCAAACATAATTCCGAAAATTATGATATAGGTTATTGCTATAAACAGCGACGGGTCAATTTCGTTGTATTTCGGAACGCCGTACATTTCTGTGTAGAACTCAAACGGCTTTGCAAGGAAGCAGTTTTTGAGTTTTACCGGCGGCGATTTTTCAATCTCCTTTTTAGCGTCAGAAAGCTCAACACTTACACTGCTGATTTTTTTCAGCCTACGTTTAAGCGGCTTTGCAAATTCCGTCGGAACCCAGCCGACTATAATAAAGCTTCTGTTGTATTGCAGTGCCTTTGTGCGTATTTTTGCGTAAAGATAGAGTTCTTCAAGCTTTGAAAGATACCTTGTTATACGTTCGGCATGCATATCAAGATAGCTGTCCAGTCTTTTTTGTGCATCTGCAAGCTTTGCCTCAAGCTTCGGAACAAGCTCCTGAAGTTTCTGAAGATGAACTCTCGGAGTGTCATTAACGCCTAAAACATCGCATTTTTCAAAGTACAGTCCCGAAAAAATCCTGTCGATTTCACCGCAACTGTCAACGGGAGCAAAATAAACGCCCCAGTAATGCGATTTATCTTCAGTGCATATTGTAAAATCAACATAGGGATTGTCCTTGTAAGCAGAAAGCTTTTCGTAGCTTTCCTTCGGAAGTCTGCCGAAACGTGTTTTAAGATATTTAAGCGTCAGAAGCTTTTCGGTTTCAACGCCGAGTCCGACAAAATGCTTTGTGTCGTTAAGGCTTTCCTTTGCCTGAATAAGCTGTTCGGTTATAAACTCCCTGTCATCTACGAGAGCGTCAATTTCTTTTGCAGTTTTGGTGGCAAAAATTTCCATTTCCTCAAAGCTCGGGTTAAAGTCGCTTACGTCAATCAGCGGAAAATTACGCTTTGTAAGTCCTATTGAAGCCTTAAGGTTGGTGAGGGGTTCAGCGTAGATGTTTTTTGTTTGCAAGTGTGTGAAATTCTTTGTGTCACTGTAAAAAACAGGAACATCGTCGGGATGAAACACACCCGATTCACCAAGAACCGAAATAACGTCGTCAATGTCGTCAACAACGCCGATGACGTTTACGGCCTGCATGGTTGATACAGCCAAGTTAAAATCACCTCTTTATGAGAGTCAAGCTTAATCAGTAGATAAGCAATGACTGTATTAGTTTAGCATCAAGCTTATATCTTACTCCCTCAATCAGGCTGACAACGTTCATCAGCTCAATTTCGGAAATAAACATATAAGACAGCATAACTACAGACGGGTTGTTGGAAAAATGCATATTTTTTCTTGCCAGCCTGTATTTAACTCTCGGGCTGATGTCGCTTGCATAAACGTAGCCGATTTTATCAATCAGCTTGCCGTTGTGCGTTGACTGCATAATTGAAAAGACCTCAGCCGAGGACTCCGCCCTGCACATCATATCAATCGCCTTCGGACTAATGTCGCAGTAATTGAGAAGAAGATTTGATTTGATAGCGTCGGGGGAGAGATTGTAATACTTTTTAAGTCTTAATATTCTTGAAAAAATATTATAATCGTTTATGGTAAGGAAAAACGAGGTAAGCTCCTGTCTTTCTCTGCCTTTTGTGTTTTTCTTGATTGTGTTCAGCAGATTTGCAAAAACAAAATCATAAAGCTTGTTTTCAATTTCGGAAATATGAAGCCGTCCTTTTTCGTCAGGCGAACAGCTCTTGAGTATTTCATAAAACGGAGAGTCTGAAAGCACCTTTAAAAATTCTTCATAATTCTTTGCATTTGCAAGCCTGTCAATATCAATTTCCGTGTGCTTTGAAAAGTATGCGGGGAACTGATAGATAAATTTTTCGGTTGAATTTGAGTTCAGCAGAATTAAGAATCTTACAATCTGCTCAACCTCAATTGTTTCGATGACATATTGTGAAAACCCCGAGCTTACGCTTGAATCATATCTGCAAAGCGAATCAAATTCGTAAAAAAGATTCTGCCTTAACATTGCTTCAAGCCGTCCTCTGTGGACATCTCTTTCGTTAATGTCACGAAGCGCCGCCGAATAGTGTGTATATGATTTTAAATATGACATAACCTCTGCTACGCTCTGGCAGGCAAGCAAACCGGTGTAGTCCTTTTCGGTAAGTCGCTTGCCGAATTTTGCCCTTGCCTTTGTCAGAACGGCGAAAGAAGTGTTTGACATAATCTGCACACACCTCCCGATAAAAATTGTTTTGATTATTCAAGCGTGCGGCTTACTATTGCGTCAACCCACTTGTCACAGTTTTGCTCGTAGTCTGACTGCAGCTTGATATGTGCCGATTTCTGTTTGTTCTGAATTTCCTCCCAGAGCTTTTCGGCTTTCTTTTCCTCCAAAGAATCGTTGCGCTTAACGGTTTCAAGGGCGTCATACATATAGCTGTCGTAGATTTTCTTCGTTTCCTCATCAATCTTTTTTGACAGTTCTTCCTTTTCTTTAAGGGCGTATTCCTCCATTGCCTTTGCTTCGTTGTCAGCGTCAACAATCTTTTTAATCATATTTTCCAAACAGTAACACCTCCGGAAAAAAGTTGTTAGTTTTTCAGTGCCTGCAAGGGTGCGGGGATTCTTCCACCACGCTTGATAAATGTTTCGGGCGAGCCCTGTCTTACAGGCATTACGGGACCTCTGCCGAGAAGTCCGCCAAAGTTGAGTTCATCACCGGCTTTCTTTCCGATAGCGGGAATAAGTCTTACGGCTGTTGTCTTGGTGTTGACCATTCCGATAGCCGCTTCATCGGCAATAATTGCCGAAATAACCTCGGGAGTAATATCTCCCGGCACAACAATCATATCAAGACCAACAGAGCAAACGGCTGTCATCGATTCAAGCTTTGTGATGTCAAGATAACCGTTCTGCGCAGCGTCAATCATACCTGCGTCCTCTGTAACGGGAATGAAAGCACCGCTGAGTCCTCCGACGTGAGAGGAAGCCATAACGCCGCCCTTCTTGACAGCATCATTGAGCAGTGCAAGAGCGGCGGTTGTGCCGTGACAGCCGCAGACCTCAAGTCCCATTTCTTCAAGAATATGTGCAACACTGTCGCCGACTGCGGGAGTCGGTGCGAGTGAAAGGTCAACAATACCAAAGGGTACGCAGAGTCTTTTGCTTGCTTCCTGAGCAACAAGCTGACCCATACGTGTGATTTTAAAGGCGGTTTTCTTTACCATATCGGCAATCTGTGTAATATCCTTGCCTGCACCGCCCTTCGCAAGTGCGGCTCTTACAACGCCCGGACCCGATACGCCGACGTTGATTACCGTGTCTGCTTCGCCTACGCCGTGAAATGCACCTGCCATAAACGGGTTATCCTCGGGAGCGTTGCAGAATACAACGAGCTTTGCCGCACCAATGCAGTTTCTGTCGGCTGTAACCTCAGCCGTCTGCTTTACGATTTTGCCCATCATCTTGACTGCGTCCATATTGATACCTGCTTTTGTAGAGCCGATATTTACGGACGAGCATACAAAGTCGGTTTCGCTCAACGCCTGCGGAATGCTCTCAATAAGTGCATAGTCGCCGCTTGCAAAGCCCTTCTGAACGAGTGCCGAATAGCCGCCTACGAAATTTACGCCAAGCTCCTTTGCCGCTTTGTCGAGCGCATATGCAAACTTTACTACCTTTTTGCTCTGGCACGGAGCGGCTACCATACCGATAGGAGTAACAGAGATTCTCTTGTTGATAATCGGGATACCGTATTCCTTCTGAATATCCTCGCCTGTTTTTACAAGGTCTTTTGCCGAACGGCAGATTTTGTCGTAAACCTTTGTGCAGGCTTTGTCAATATCCTCGTCAATACAGTCAAGAAGCGAAATACCCATAGTAATTGTTCTTACGTCAAGGTTTTCGTTGTCTATCATATTTATCGTTTCAAGTATGTCTTTAGTTTCTAACATTTTACTATCCTTTCAATCCAATTAATCAAATCTTATGCATACTGTTGAAGATGTCTTCGTGCATAATGTGGATTTTGGTGCCGGTAGCTTCTCCTACCTTGTCAAGGTTTTCTTTTATCTGCTCAAAACCGATGTTTGACTTGTCGATTTCAACAAGCATAACCATTGCAAACATATCCTGAAGAACGCTCTGTGTAACTTCAACAATGTTCACGTCTGCCTGTGCGCAGGCGTCAGAAACCTTTGCCAGAATGCCAACTGTGTCTTTGCCGATAACTGTAATGATTGCTTTCATAAGATAACCTCCCGGTTATGCAGGATTAATGCTTTGAACTTGCATAATTCCGCAATAACCTTTTAATAAGTATATAATAATTCATTGTTGTTTATTATATACTCATTTTTGACTAATGTAAAGGCTAAACTTGCATAAATTTGATTGTTATGCTATTATTTTTTTGGGAGGTATCGGATTTATGAAACTATGTGACCTGCATATGCATTCGAATAATTCTTTTGATGCAAAAAACTCTGTTGACGAAATGTGTGAAAGTGCAATAAAAGGCGGTTTGTACGCAATCGCAATCACTGACCACTGCGAAGCACCGTGGATAAAAGACGGTGAAAACTGCGAATACGGGAGCTTTGACAGACTTATCCCGAAGTCAATTGCAGAAACCCTGTCAGCAAAGGAAAAATACGCAGACAAATTAAAGGTGTTGTGCGGAATAGAGCTTGGCGAACCGATGCACGATAAGGACTGTACCGAAAGGGCGTTAGCCTACGGCGCAAGCGACTTTACACTCGCCTCTGTGCATAATCTGAGGGGTATGGAGGACTTCTATTTTATCGACTGGACGAAGGTGAACGTTGATGAAATTTTGAAGCTATACTTTGCCGAACTTGCAGAAACGGCAGAATTTAAATATTTTGACAGCCTTGCTCACCTTACATATCCTCTGCGTTACATCAAGGCAAAAACAGGAAAAACTCCCGACCTTTCAGTATTTTATGAAGATATTGACAATATATTTAAAATTCTGATAAAGAATAATAAAGCGCTCGAAATAAACGTTTCGGGATTGTTTAAGGAATTAAAAACAACTCTGCCCGATGAATCGCTTGTAAGACGTTTCAGAGAACTCGGCGGAAAATATATAACGCTCGGAACAGACTCGCACAGCGTTGATTTTGTCGGAAAAGGCATAAAAGAGGGAATAGAGGTAGCAAGAAAAGCAGGCTTTACTCACTATACTATTTACGAAAACCATAAGCCGATACAAATTTCGATTGAGTGATTTTATTGTTTCGTAATAATGTATTGTAAAAAACAAACGAGGCTTCCGTATCTTGGAAGCCTCGTTGCTTTTGTAAAAATAAAATATGTAATTTATAAAGTTTTTGCGATTTCTTTTATGTATTCTCTGAGTTGGTCTTTGGTTTCGGGGTGTTCAAGACCTACTTCAATCTGCGCCTGCAAAATTCCGAACTTGTTTCCCATATCGTAACGCTTGCCCTCAAATTCAACTGCGGTCATACCCTTTGTAACTGCAATTTCACGCATTGCGTCGGTAAGCTGAATTTCACCGCCTGCACCCGGCTTTGTACGCTCAAGAATTTCAAAAATCTCGGCAGGAAGTACGCATCTGTCAAGGATTGAGTATAACGAAAGTACTTCTTCCTTTGTCTGCGGCTTTTCCTTCATATCTGTGCATTTGAATACATTGTCGTGCAGATTTTCAACTTTTAGCGAGCCATACTTGTGAATGTCCTTTTCGGGCACAAGCTTAACGCCAACAACGCCCTCGCCGTACTCACCGTAGCAATCGATAAGCTGCTTGATTGCAGGAGTTTTGCTGACGATAACGCCGTCACCGTACATAACCGCAAAAGGCTCGTTGCCGACAAATGACTTTGCTTTAAGTACTGCGTGGCCAAGTCCTTTCATCTCTTTTTGTCTGATAAAGGTGATGTTTGCAAGGCTTGAAATTGCTCTTACGGTTTCAAGAAATTCCGTTTTGCCGCTCTTTTCAAGCAGTGCTTCAAGCTCGGGTGATGCGTCAAAATGGTCCTCAATCAGTCCCTTTCCTCTGTTGGTGATAATGAGAATATCCGTGATTCCCGCAGCAACTGCCTCTTCAACAATGTACTGAATTGTAGGCTTGTCAACAATGGGAAACATTTCCTTAGGCATATTTTTGGTTGCAGGAAGAACTCTTGTTCCTAATCCTGCCGCAGGAATAACTGCTTTGGTAATTTTCATTTCAGTCCTCCGAAAATAATAGTAGTTGTTAAAAACTTATGAACAGCGGAATGTAGGAAACAATCACATATGCAGCTTCAAAGCATACTGCAAGTGCGAGGTTAACTCCTCCGCAGCTTTCAAGCTCCTTGTTGATGTTTGGCGAGTCAACATTTGACTTGATAAGGTTGATTTTCTTTGTACAGTGTTTGTAGTAAGTTCGGTTTGCCGTCAGACCGCAAACGAACATAATAACCAGCTTTGCAAGACTCAGAATGTAGGGCGAATACATAAAGATAATTTCATTCATTGAAAATTCCGACGAAAGCGAAAAAGAATAAAACATCTGTGTACCGTTCTGCATATTCAGAAGGCTGTTAATAAGCTCCTGATATTCCGGTGTAAGCTGAATAAATGTTTCACCGACGGTAAGTCCGATTACAAGTAAGGAAACTATAATTCCTATAACAATCATTTTTCTGTAAAGGAAATAAACTCCTGAAAACAGAAAAGCCGCAAAGTTGAATTTTGAACTGCCGAAATTCTTGATTCGGTTGAACACAATCATAAAATACGGAGTGTTCTTGCCAACGAATTTTGACATTTCTCCTGCCGTTACATTATCGGCAATCGGCTGTTCGCTGTCAATCCCTGCCATCGGGTCGAACGGAATCCCTGCTCCGCCGAAGCCGAACGGGGGCATTCCCTGACCGAACGGCTGACCGTTATTGCCGTTTTGAGGGTTTTGCGTATTCTGATTGTTGTTCTGCGTTCTGTCCTGCTCATTGAGCGGAAAACCGCAGTTCCGGCAGTAAAACGTGGCTTTGTCATTTTCAAAACCGCATTTTTTACAGGTTATTGTACTGTCATCGGAGTTGTCCGAACCGCCATTATTTTCACTGTATGTTTCTTCAAAGGAAAAATCCTCTGAATGCTTGTCCTCATAAAAGCAATGTCCGTTATTTTCATAACATTCACGGTGATGCGGAGCACCGCATTCGGGGCACACAACAATGTCGTCACCGCTTTTGAATTGTTCATTGCATACGGGGCATTTGTATTGAGTAAATTCCATAATTTCCTCCGTATATTCTTTTACAAGTTAATTATAACAAATAAAAACTATAAATGCAACAATAATAATTTATTTAAAATATAAGTTTACATTTCTGCGTAAATTTGGTATAATAACAAATTGTGATAAGATAATTTAAAATGAAAATATATATCAAAGAAAGGTATGTGTTTATGGTACAGTTTGAAGAATTGCTGCTCGGACTTCAGGCGTTAAAGCCTGAAATTGACGATTTGTCCGACGCTCTCGGAATGAAGGGAATGCTGTCCGAAATTCAGCAGCTTGAGCTTAAGGCTACCGAGCCGGGCTTCTGGGACGACGTTGAAAAGTCGCAGAAGGTTTTGCAGAGAACAGGCGCACTCAAAGGCAAGGTCGAGGCATACGAAGGTCTTGTTGCAAAATACGAGGACACCGTTGCGCTGATTGAGCTTGCAAATGAGGAAGAGGACTTGTCACTTCTTGAAGAAGCCGAAAGCGAAGTAAACGCAGTTAAGGAAAGCCTTGAAAAGCAGAGATTACAGACCTTGCTGACAGGCGAATACGATAAAAATAACGCAATTCTCACCTTCCACGCAGGCTCGGGCGGAACGGAAGCTCAGGACTGGGCGGAAATGCTCTACAGAATGTACACACGCTGGGCAGAGGCTCACGGCTTCAAGGTCAAAGAGGTTGACTACCTTGACGGCGACGAGGCAGGACTTAAGAGTGCAGTTCTACTTATAGAGGGCGAAAACGCATACGGTTATCTCAAAAGCGAAGCAGGCGTTCACCGCCTTGTGCGTGTATCTCCGTTTGACTCGGCAGGCAGACGCCATACGAGCTTTTCATCATTAGAGGTTATGCCCGAAATGGACGACGATATTCAGGTTAATATCGCACCCGAGGATATTAAAATGGATGTTTACCGTGCAAGCGGCGCAGGCGGACAGAAGGTAAACAAAACCTCATCTGCCGTTCGTCTTACTCATATTCCGACAGGTATTGTTGTTGCAAGTCAGGTTGAGCGAAGCCAGTATCAGAACCGTGATGTTGCAATGAAAATGCTTATTTCAAAGCTCGTTGAAATCAAGGAGCGTGAGCACCTTGAGAAAATCGAGGACATCAAGGGTGTTCAGAAGGAAATTACATGGGGTTCGCAGATTCGAAGCTACGTGTTTATGCCATACACAATGGTAAAGGACCACAGAACAGGCTTTGAAACAGGTAACATTCAGGGCGTTATGGACGGCGACCTTGACGGATTTATCAATGCATACTTAAAATGTGCAAGCCTTGGAACCTTGCAGAAATAATAAAGGGGTAATACTGATGAAATATTTTGTAATGCTTTGTGACGGAATGGCTGACGAGCCTGTTGAAGCGCTCGGCAATAAAACTCCTATGGAAAAGGCGGTAAAGCCTTGTATGGACAACCTTGCCGCAAAAGGTGAAGTGGGAATGGTAAAGACTGTTGCAGAGGGCTTAAAGCCAGGCAGTGACGTTGCTAACCTTTCCGTTCTCGGATATGAGCCTGCAATCTACTACAGCGGACGTTCTCCGCTTGAGGCGGCAAGCATCGGAATAGATTTAAAGGACACTGACGTTACTTTAAGATGCAACCTTGTAACGCTTTCCGACGAGGAGAATTACGAAGATAAAACAATGGTTGACTACTGTGGCGGAGATATTTCAACGCAGGAAGCAAAGATTTTAATAGATTACATTCAGGAAAAGCTCGGCGATGATACTTTCAAATTCTATTCGGGCGTTTCATACCGTCATTGTCTTGTGTGGAGCAACGGCAATCCCCACCCGGGCGAGCTTACACAGATCGGAAGAGCGTCGTGTAGGGAAAGAGTGTAGATCTCGGTGGT
>CAMKNF010000038.1 GCA_946414115.1 uncultured Ruminococcus sp.
TGTCAATCAGTTCACAGTGGAATATACAAACAACGGACAGAAAGAAAACCGCAGACCGGATATTCTTCTGTTTGTCAACGGTATGCCGTTATGCGTAATTGAACTGAAAAATCCGTCAGACGCCAATGCTACTGTTTATGATGCGTGGGAACAAATCAATATTCGCTACTGGAGAGATATTCCGCACCTTTTACATTACTGTCCTTTGGCGTGTATTTCAGATGGTGTTAAAACAAGACTGGGAACTGTTCGTACGCCTTATGAGCATTTCTACGCTTGGAGAAGAGTAAATGACGGTGATAAAATATCTACAACTCCCTTTGCAGAAACAGAAACGATGATAAAGGGTGTCTACAGTCCTGCTCGTTTTCTTGAAATTTTCAGAGATTATATTTATTTTCAGGACAGTATTTACGACAGCGACGAACGTGAAATTGTTTGCCGTTATCCGCAGTTCTTTGCAGCAAGATTGCTCAAACAAAGTATAGTGAAATCTGTCGTTGAAAAAAGCGGAAAAGGCGGTACATACTTTGGTGCGACAGGATGCGGAAAAACCTTCACTATGGCATTCCTTGCCCGTCAGCTTGCTCTTCGCTGTACGGATGTTCCTGAAATCGGTTCTCCGACAATTATTCTGATTGTTGACCGTGAGGATCTTCAAAAGCAGGGAGCAAAGCTTTTTACAAAGAGCAAGGAATTTTTGAACCTCGGCGAAGTATCTGTTGTAAAAAGCAGAGCAGAGTTAAGACAGGAGCTGGGAGCAAGACAAAGCGGAGGTTTTTATATCTGCACTATTCAAAAATTCTGTGACCGTGAAGATGACAAAATCGGTCTTATAAACGACCGCAGGAATATTATATGCTTTTCCGACGAGGCGCACAGAACCCAGCTTGAACATTCAAAAAAGATTCAGTTCAGTAAAGACGCTGATGAAAATATGAAAGCTATGGTTTCAAAGCCGTATGCAAAGGTGTTGAAAGAAGCATTTCCGCTTGCTACCTTTGTAGGCTTTACAGGCACTCCGATTGCTGAAACATATCAGACCTTTGGCGGTGAGATTGACCGTTACACAATGGATCAGGCTGTTGCAGACGGTTTGACGGTATCAATCAAATATCACCCTCGTATTGCAAAGGTTCTGCTTGATAAAGCAAAAGTAAGGGAAATTGAAGCTTACTACAAAAAGTGCGCTGATGACGGTGCTGCATATGAAGATATTGAAGCAAGCAAAAAAGCTATGAGCTCTATGGAAGTTATTCTCGGAGAACCATCACGACTGGAACGCCTTGCCGTTGATATTCACGACCATTATGTTTCTGCCTGTAAAGCTGATCCGGACAGAATACAGAAAGCAATGATAGTTTGCTCCAAAAGAAAGATAGCTTATGACCTGCTGCAAAAGTTCAAGGCTAAATACCCTGAGTGGTTTGAAGAAAAGAAAACACCTGACGGCATTTCGGTATCCGAAGAAGAACTAAAAGAATTGAAGCCTATGCCCTTTATGGCTATGGTTGCAAGTGTCGGCAGTAACGATGAAACCGAGATGTATAACTACCTTGGCGGTGTGCACAATGACAAGCGTTCCGAAGAATTGGACGCAGCCTTCAAACAAGACAAGTCAAACTTTCGCATTGTTATTGTTGTAGATATGTGGATTACGGGCTTTGACGTTCCGTCGCTCACATATATGTATAATGATAAGCCGTTAAAAAAGCATCAGCTTATTCAGACTATCAGCCGAGTAAACAGAAAATACCACGGTAAAGATTACGGTATGATTGTGGATTACATCGGTATTCGTGATAATATGCGTGAAGCTATGAAGGTTTATGGCGGTGATACTTCCGTTGCACCTACTGCCGATGATGTTGAACAAGCTACAATGGCGTTCAGGGAAGAGCTTGAAATCCTCAAAAAATTGTTTAGCGATTATGATTTGGCACCATTCCTGAATCCCGACTGTGACCCTGTTGAGCGTTACAAACTGCTTGCAAAGGCTGCTGAATATGTATTTGCATCAACACAGGAATTACATACTGAATCAAACAGCGGAACTCAAAAGGTTTCATTCAAAACTTACTTTTTACAGACAGTAAAGAGAATGAGAACTGCATTTGATATTTGTCAGCCTTCCGGTGATCTTGGTGAAGAAGAATCTGCGCTTGCACAATGCTTTATGGCTATAGCAGGATTTGTTCGTAAAATGAGCGGAACAAGCGAAGTTGATACTGACACGATGAACCGTGCGGTTTCTAAAATGGTTGAAGAAGCGTTAAAATACAACAAGGTAGAAAGTGTTCTTGAAAGCGGTGAGGAAGAGGATATTTTCTCTCCGGAATATTTTGAAAAGCTGTCAGATGTTAAAATGCCTGCAACTAAACTTGAGATTCTTATTAAAATGCTTCGAAAGCAAATAAAGGAATATGGGAAAGTAAATCAGCTAGCGGCAAAAACATTTCAAGAAATGCTTGAAAGAACAATAGAAGAATACCATGAAAGGCGTAAACACCTTACTGCGGAAGAAGCGGGTGAAACACAGGAGCAGGCGTCAGAAGATATCATTAAGACTGCAACTGAACAAGCATTGTCTATTTTACGTCAGATGAATGAAAACAGAGAAAGCTTCCGCAAAATAGGTTTGACCTTTGAAGAAAAAGCATTTTACGATATATTGCTTGCTTTGCGTGACCGATATAATTTTGAGTATGGAACGGACAAGGAAGTCGATGGTGTGGTGGTAAATGATAAGTGCAAAACATTGGCTAAAAAGGTTAAGGAAATAATAGATACAAAATCTTCCTTTGCTGACTGGCTTAACAATCAGAATGTGCGTAATCAGTTAAAACTTGAAATCAAGATTTGCCTGGTTAAGAATGGTTATCCACCACAGTATAGCCCAGAAGTATTTAATAAGGTTATGGAGCAGGTTGAAAACTTTGAGGAAAATTCATTTGCATCCCCCTAAAGTGATGTAGCTTAAATTTTAGCTAAGAATTATCATTATGCACCGGCAAAGAACACTCTGATGGTTACTGAGAACTCTGCTCCGTATAGTTTGATTAAAGATTAATTAATTGCATTTACGAGGTGATTTTTATTGAAAGACACAGATGATAAAACAGAAATCATTTTAGCACAATGGCAAACTTGTGTTGAAATGGCAAATTCAGTAAGTCAACGTAGAGACACTATGAATAATATCTTTATTACATTAAACTTAGCAATTATTGCTGCTGTTTCAATAACATGGGATATAAAATCATTGTTCATTCTTGTAGCTGGAATTGTTGTTTGCACAATATGGATGTTATTTATCCGTAATTATAAATTGCTTAATACTGAAAAATTCAATGTGATAAATTCCATTGAGAATAAGCTACCCGTAAAACCATTTAATGATGAGTGGAAAAAACTAAAGAATAACAAAAAATATAAGGGCAGTACAAAATTAGAAAAAACTCTTCCTATAATGTTTATGTTATTGTATTTAATAGCCATTATAACCATTATATTTTTAAAGTATTGTTCACAAGGAGGATGTTAGTGTGACATACAATTTGTTTATTAGTCATTCATGGACATATAGTGATGCATATGAAAAATTAGTTAATATGCTCGATGCCAAACCTTATTTCGAATATAAAAATTATTCAGTCCCTAAAAATGACCCTATTCACAATGCCCCTTATACATATCAGTTAAAGGAAGCTATCCGCAAACAAATGCAACCAGCAAGTTGCGTTCTTATCTTGGCAGGTGTTTATTCTACATATAGTAAGTGGATTAATATTGAAATTGAACTTGCTAATAGTATGAATAAAAAAATAATTGCCATTGAACCTTGGGGCGCAGAAAGAACATCAACCGTTGTAAAAAATGCAGCAGACATAATTGTTAAATGGAACACTGATTCTATAGTTAGTGCAATTAGGGGATACTAAAGAAATTATATCTCACTTACCATTTCTGTACTCGAAACATAAAATCATGAGAATAAAGACCATACAAGAGAATTTAGCTCAAGTATGGTCTTTATTTTCTTCAGCTACCTCTTGAAGAAATTACTGAAAACTTACTTTTTGATAAATTCATGATCGAAGGTCTCAAAGAAGGTACTATTAGTTTTTTACAATAAATGTATAAAAAATCAATTGCACTAATAAAAATTCCAAAAACTTAGAATCCAACTCACTTAAATGTTGATTTTTGACAGCCTTAGAGTTGCTATATTCGCAACTTTTTCGTTTCACTGTACAGCTTTTGGGACAATAGTAATTCTTATGAATAATATTTTCAAAATATCATTGACAACATCGAAAAACAGGGCTATAATAGAGTTAATAAATCGAACAAATGTTCTTAACTTTTGTACGGTTTTGTCACTAAGCAGTGCTCTTTCAGCTTGAAAGATTGTGGAAGTACTGCTTGCCCTGTTAATTGAACGAATATATGAAAGAAGGAATTGAAAATGAGTAGTCAAAATGTAAGATGTCCAATTTGCGGGTGCTTGAATAAAGGACTTGCTCTTGATGAAACTCACGGTTGGATGGAGTGTATAAAATGTAAAACGGTTGTGCAGATTCAACCGGAAAAATATGTTAAGAGAGTTCCTGTAATATCAATGAAGGAAGTAAGCAGATTGAATAAGTCTTTAGGTTGATTTTTGAGGAGGTTCAATTACGAATAACGAATGGAAACCATATCGATGCTATTGCCCTAATTGCGGCAATCTTCTCATCGGATATAAGAATAATGAGAATACGGTAAAATATTCATGCAGCAAATGTAAAATTCATGTGATAAGGCGTGAAAAAGGTCGCAGAAGTATCCTTTTTGAAACGTTCAAACCGATAAATTAAAATTGAATTCAGCGCAACGACGGAATGGTTGAGTATTAATTACTTTGTAATTCCATTTCCAGGTCTGCGTGGTGAAGGTCAGCTGAGTGTACCAGTATTGTTGAAGCCGCTGACAGTTTAGATCTATTTTTAGGTCTATTCTGTCAGTGGCTTTTTTATTTATAAAAATTAAATTTCAAAGTCTTGAGATGCGCATTAGAGACGGCGGGATACATATTTAGTTAACCTCAAAAAGGGTAAAGCAATATGTTCCCACTGTACTTTGTTATGCCCGTTTTAGATTTTGTGCAGTCGGAAAATCAATTGGTTGTTATCTGAATTTGTATCCTGTTTGTCTCTGATAAGACTCAAGCGGAAAGGACAAACAAATGACAAATTCAGAAAAAACAAAGGCAAACAATGAAAAGCAGTATTTCATTCCGATGGAGGTTACAGATGAAACTATAGTGGATTTTAACATAAATCCTGAAGAAGTAGTTTGGGCGAAAATCGGTAATAACCGTGTTCGTGTGATTATGGTACCGGCTACGGAGGAGCAGTACCGTGAATATATGCGTCCTCTATGGAGAGAAAATAAGCGTATGCAGCGGCACGGAAATGAGACTTCTCTAGATGAGTTGTACGAGGGCACCGAGTATGAAAAAGCGGATGAATACAGTCTTGAAGACGATGTTTTCAAGAAAGAGCTAATCAGTGAGTTACATAAGGCACTCGATGGTTTGGAAGAAATTGACCGCATCATTATGGAAATGTATTCACAAAAATGTTCCGAAACCGAAATCGGACAGGCTGTCGGTATGAGTCAAAAGGGTGTCAATAAACGCAAACATAAAATATTTGAAAATTTAAAAACAAAACTCAAGAATTTCAGATAGTGTTGTTTCTGCTCCGCTTTGTCAAATTCAGGTGGGGCAGAAATTTTTATAATTTTAGTTCTTAAAATTACACATACTGTCCTTTTACTCTCAGAGGGGCAAAGATAAGCCACTCGGAGAGGACGGTGTTAAATATTAAAACAAAATGCAGAGCCGGAACTTGTTGCAATGAAAGCAGAAAACTTGACAGAGAACTTTCTGATGTACTTATTGCAATAAGTGTAATTTCAAGAAGAATTGCCGACAGAATCGCACAGGTCGGCAGTGAAGAAAATTGTAATGCGAAAGGAGGAAACCTCAATGGGAAAAACAAGCGAGTTGTCAATTCTCATTGATGAACTAAAAAACTGCGGTGAAACGCTGATAGGTATTTCACAAGGCTTGTCCGAACTGTTCATCAGTGCAGACAAAAATCAAAAATCAGATGAGCCGACAACTGTGACGGAAGAACAGTCAAAAACAGCCGAGGAAAAAGTCTTAACGCTTGAAGAAGTGAGAGCAGTTCTTGCTGAAAAATCCCGTGCAGGATTTACAGTTCAAATCAGAGAAATCCTTGTAAAGCACGGTGCTGAAAAGCTGTCTGCAGTGAACCCGTCAGAATATGAGGCTTTGCTCAAAGAAGTGGAGGTGCTTTAATATGCCTGATATACACGCAGTTTTGTCACCCTCTTCCAGTGCAAGGTGGTTAGCTTGTACTCCTTCAGCTCGTTTGTGTGCAGAAAAAGAAGATAAGACAAGCGAGTATGCAATACAGGGTACTTCCGCACACGCTCTTGCGGAATACAAGCTGAAAAAATCATTTGGACAGTCGCCCGAGGACCCGACAGAAAACCTTACATATTTTGATAAGGAAATGGACGATTGCACAGACAGCTATCAGCAGTATGTCATTGAAAAACTTACCGAGATAAAGCAGATGTGCAAAGACCCTGTTGTTCTTGTAGAGCAGAAACTTGATTTTTCAAAATATGTGCCAGATTCATTCGGAACAGCGGATTGCGTAATTGTCGCAGATGATACTCTAACTGTAATTGATTTGAAGTATGGGGTTGGAATACTTGTCGATGCAGAGCAAAATACACAGATGATGCTTTATGCCCTTGGTGCCTTGCTTATGTTTGACGGTATCTATGATATTGAAACGGTAACAATGACGGTGTTTCAGCCAAGACGGGATAATGTAAGCACTTTTTCAATGAGAAAATCAGAGCTTATTGACTGGGCAGAAAATGTGCTGAAACCAAAGGCTGAGCTTGCCTATAAGGGCGAGGGCGAATTTAAAGCAGGCAATCACTGTCAGTTCTGCAAGGTGAAAGCAACCTGTCGTAAAAGGGCGGAATACAACCTTGAACTTGCAAAGTATGATTTTGAAATGCCCGACCGTCTTGAGGACGATGAAATTGAAATAATACTGTCAAAGGCAGATGAATTCATATCGTGGCTTGGTGATGTGAAGGAATATGCTCTGAATCAGGCACTGCAAGGCAAGCAGTGGAAAGATTATAAACTTGTTGAAGGTCGTTCCAACAGAAAGTACAAAAACGAAAGTGCTGCGGCAAAGATTGTTGAAGATGCAGGTTTTGACCCGTATGAACATAAGGTTTTGGGGATAACTGCTATGCAGAAAATGCTCGGCAAAACAAAATTCAATGAACTGCTCGGTGACTTCATCGAAAAGCCGCAGGGCAAACCAACTTTAGTGCCTATGTCGGACAAGCGTCCGACTATGAAAAATACAGCAAAAGAAGATTTTAAGGAGGAAATTTAAAATGGCAAAGTTCAATAACCCGACAAAAGTTATCACAGGAGTGGATACCAGATGGAGTTACGCAAATGTCTGGGATCCGAAGTCAATCAACGGCAGCACGCCGAAGTACAGCGTTTCGCTTATCATTCCTAAGTCTGACAAGGTAACCATTCAGAAAATCAAGGCTGCTATTCAGGCGGCTTACGAGGAAGGCGAAAGCAAGCTGAAGGGTAACGGCAAATCAGTACCTTCCCTCTCTGTTATTAAGACACCTCTTCGTGACGGCGACCTCGAAAGACCTGATGATGAGGCTTACAAGAATGCTTACTTTGTAAATGCAAATTCTGCAACAGCACCCGGAATCGTAGATGCCGACAGACAGCAGATTATCGACAGAAGTGAGGTGTACAGCGGTGTGTACGGCAGAGCTTCTATCAACTTCTATGCCTTTAACTCCAACGGAAACAAGGGTATCGCCTGCGGTCTGAACAATCTGCAGAAAATCAGGGACGGTGAACCTCTCGGTGGCAAAGCGAGTGCTGAATCCGACTTTGCAACAGATGATGACGATGATTTTCTTAATTAACGGAGGTACAATCAAATGAAAGATTTTATGATTTATATGTCATTCGGTACTTCCGTAGGTGTATTTATTAGTTGCATTATGGTTTTGATTGAGTCTGCAATCGAAAAGCATAAATGCAAAAAGAAAAACAAGGAAAAGAAAGATAAGGAATAGCTGAACAGCGGCGGAGGTTAATAAATCTCCGCCATTTACTTCATAAGGAGGGCAAAGTGAAAAACATAAGTATTGATATTGAAACATTTTCAGATGTTGACCTTAATAAATGCGGTGTATATAAGTACACGGAATCGGATAAATTTGAAATTTTACTTTTCGGATATTCTGTTGACGGCGGAGAAGTTTGTGTTACAGACCTTACCAATGGAGAAACAATACCTGATGAAATATTAAAAGCACTGACTGATGAAAAAGTCACAAAGTGGGCATTTAACGCATCTTTTGAACGCATATGTCTGTCAAAGTATCTGAGAACAAATTATCATAAATACTTTAAAAGCTACAATTCCGATGACATAGCTTTGAAAAGGTATTTAAATCCGGCATCATGGAAATGCACTATGGTGTGGTCGGCATATATGGGACTGCCGTTATCCTTAAAAGCCGTGGGAGAGGTTTTGAAACTTTCACAGCAGAAAATGGATGAGGGTAAGGCACTTATAAGATATTTCTCTGTCCCCTGCAAGCCTACCAAAGCTAACGGAAACAGAATGAGAAATCTTCCTGAAGATGATATTGATAAGTGGGAAACCTTCAAAGCATATAACAAGCGAGATGTTGAGGTAGAAATGGGCATACAGAAAAAGCTGTGTAATTTTCCGGTTCCGGATTTTGTATGGGAGGAATACTGGCTTGACCAGGAGATAAACGACCGTGGTATTGCTCTTGATATGGAAGTGGTTACAAATGCCATAGCTCTTGATGAAGTTACCAGGAAAAAGCTGAAATCGGTAATGCAGAATATTACCGACCTTGAGAATCCGAACTCTGTGGCACAGATAAAGGAGTGGCTTTGCAATAACGGTCTGGAGGTAGAATCTCTTGGTAAAAAGGAAGTAAAAGAGCTCATAAAAACTGCTCCGCCTGAACCGGCAGCGGTGCTGGAACTCCGCCAACAGCTCGCCAAATCATCGGTAAAGAAATATCAGGCTATGCAGAATGCGGTGTGTGAGGATAACCGTGCAAGAGGTATGTTTCAGTTTTACGGTGCAAACAGAACAGGGCGATTCAGCGGCAGACTGATTCAACTGCAAAATTTACCGCAGAACCATATGCCCGATTTGGAACAGGCTCGTGAATTGGTAAGGACGGGAAATTTTAAAGCACTTGAAATTCTCTATGATGATATTCCTGATACGCTTTCCCAGCTTATACGCACAGCATTTGTTCCGAGAAAAGGAATGAAATTTATAGTATCCGACTTCTCTGCCATTGAGGCACGGGTGATTGCTCATATTGCCGGTGAAACATGGAGAACCGAGGTGTTTAAGAACGGCGGTGATATTTACTGTGCGTCTGCAAGTCAGATGTTTCACTGCAAGGTGGAAAAGCACGGAGAGAATGCTCATCTCCGTCAAAAGGGCAAAATCGCAGAATTGGCTCTGGGTTACGGCGGTGCTGTCGGAGCTTTAAAAGCAATGGGCGCAATTGAAATGGGACTTTCGGAAGATGAATTACAACCGCTTGTTGACAGCTGGAGAAATGCCAATCCCAATATCGTAAAACTGTGGTGGGATGTTGACCGATGTGTCAAGGAAACTGTAAAAAAGAGAACTGTAACTCAAACACACGGTATTAAATTCATTTATCAAAGCGGTATGCTTTTTATACAGTTGCCAAGCGGCAGACGACTGTCATATGTAAAACCACGGATTGGTGAAAACAAATTCGGCGGTGAGTCCGTTACCTATGAAGGTACAGGCAGTACAAAGAAATGGGAACGCATCGAAAGCTACGGTCCGAAATTCGTTGAGAACATAGTTCAGGCTATCAGCAGAGATATTCTCTGCTATGCTATGAAAACGCTGTCGAAATGTTTTATCGTGGGTCATGTGCATGATGAAATAATAATTGAGTGCAGTGAAAATACAACCGTTGAAGAAATCTGTAATCAAATGGGAAAAACACCGCCGTGGTTACCCGGACTTTTACTGCAAGCTGACGGCTATGAAACAAAGTTTTACAAAAAAGATTGATATTGCGGTTCTTAAAAACAGGGTATCTGTCCTTTAACTTTCAGAAGGCAGATGCCCTGTTTTTCTGTGAAATTTTTTGTAGGTACTTCGGATTAGTCCGTTTTCTTTTGCCTATAGCCACAGAAGGCAGAATATATGCCTTACTTTTTAGAAATCGGAGGTAATTCGTATGTATGAATTACAAACATTCAGTAATGCAGAGCTTGGCTCTGTAAGAACAGTAACCATTGACAATGAACCTTATTTTGTAGGTAAGGATGTAGCGAAGATACTCGGTTATTGCAACACAAGAGATGCACTTGCAAAAAGAGTTGATGATGAGGATAAGTTAGATGGGGTAGCAATTTGCGACTCCATAGGCAGAGATCAGAAACCGGTCTTAATCAATGAAAGCGGTCTGTACAGCCTTATCCTTTCAAGCAAACTCCCGGGTGCAAAGAAGTTCAAGCGTTGGGTAACATCAGAAGTTTTGCCGTCTGTCAGTAAGTGCGGTATCTATGCAATAGATGAGGTTTTGAACAATCCGGATATGCTGATTGCGGCACTTACAGATTTAAAGACAGAGCGAGATAAAAGAAAATCATTATCGGAAACTGTATATAAACAGGAGAGTTTATATGGCAAGTAAATACAACAGCGAGGGTTATTACGACCCCACAACATATGAAGCTCTTTTCTCAATAGAAAAAGAGGAACGCTCTCTTCGTACATTCAGACCTATTGTGTATATATGTTCTCCCTATGCCGGAGATGTAGAAACTAATGTGCAAAAAGCAAGGCGATATTGCCGTTTTGCTGTTGATAAGGGTTACATACCAATCGCACCGCACTTGCTGTTCACACAATTTCTAAATGATGACAGCCCCAAGGAGCGACAGCTCGGAATATTTTTCGGCAATGCTGTTATGAGTAAATGTTCCGAGGTTTGGGTGTTCGGTGACCGTATCTCTGACGGAATGGAAGCGGAGATAAAAAGAGCTAAACGGAAGAACTACCGATTGAGGTATTTTAACGAAGATTTAGAGGAGGTAATGAAATGACATTCACTTTGTATAGTGCAAATTTAATTAACACTCCCAGCAACTGCGTCTATCCAAACAAAACAGAAGTAACGGATAGTACAAGCCTTGCAAAAGCAGTCAGCAAAGATTATGTGTGCGCAGAGTATAAAAACAGCTATCGCAACAACGATAATTTTCTTGGTGCTGACTGTCTGCCTGTGGATTGTGACAATGACCATTCAGAAAATCCTGCCGACTGGGTTTCACCGGACGATATAAAAAAGGCTTTTCCAAACGTCAGCTTTGCGGTGCATTTCAGTCGCTACAATATGCGTGAGAAAAACGGCAAGCCTGCCAGACCAAAATTTCATGTGTTGTTTCCGATCGAACGCATAACCGATGCTGATGTTTACAGTGAAATGAAGAAACTTGTAAACGCAATATTTCCGTATTTCGATACCAAGGCACTTGATTCTGCTCGATTTTTCTTTGGTACACACTCACCTAAGGTTGAATTGTATCCGGGTGATATAACCTTGAGTGATTATCTTTATGCAGACGATTTTGATGCGGATATGCCTGACGGTTCTTACGGTGACAACATAGTAATTCCCGAGGGCAGCCGAAACTCTGCTATGTCGCATTTTGCCGGTCGTGTCATCAAAAAATATGGGAATACAGAAAAGGCCTTTAAGTGCTTTATGGAAGAAGCGGATAAATGCACTCCACCATTGGAAGAAAATGAACTAAAGACAATTTGGCACAGCGCACAAAAATTCTACAAAAAGGTTCAGAAACAGGACGGATACATACCGCCGGAGCAATACAATAAACCGCCCGAATGGGAAACGCCGATTCCTTTCGATGAATATGAACTGCCTGTTTTTCCTGTTGATGCTTTGCCAAAGACTATAGGAGATTATGTTACTGCATTGGCAGAAAGTACACAAACACCCGTAGATATGGCTGCATCTTCGGCTTTAGCTGTTATTTCGGTATGTATGCAGGGAAAGTATAAAATAAAGGCGAAAGCTGACTGGACTGAACCTGTCAACATATTTGTCCTTGATGTTATGAACCCATCTGAAAGAAAATCAGCGGTTGAAAATGCAATGATAAAACCTATTAATTTATTTGAGTCTGAACGCAATTCTCAAAATGCCCCTGCAATAGAGTCAAGCAAAATGCAGAAGAGAATACTTGAACGCAGACAAAAGGCTCTTGAAGATCAGGCGGCAAAAGGAAAAGCCGATGCAGAGGAAGTAAGAAAAATCGCAGAAGAAATCGCAAATTACAAAGATATAAAACCTATGAAGTTGTATGTTGACGATATAACAACCGAAAAGCTCACATCTGTTCTTGCCGGTAATAACGGTTGTGCCGCTATTCTTTCCACAGAGGGCGGAATATTTGATACGCTTGCAGGCACTTATTCAAAATCAGTAAATATTGACGTTATGTTGAAAGGTTATTCAGGGGACAGTATTCGTGTTGACCGTATCGGAAGGAACAGCGAAAGTATAATGAACCCGGCTCTTACGGTGCTTTTAATGGTTCAGCCGAGTGTGTTGTCGGGACTTATGCAAAACGGGACGTTCCGTGGACGAGGTCTGACCGCAAGGTTTTTATACTGTATTCCGAAATCATTTGTAGGAATGAGGAAGTATCGTTCAAAGCCTGTGTCCGATGAGATTTATCGTGCGTACGAAAGATGTATTATAAATCTTTTGGAAGATGAGCCTGAAAATGAAACGGAAATAATAACACTTTCAAAAGAAGCGGACGAGATGATAGAGAATTTTGCAGAACAGTTAGAGCCTAAATTAAAAAAAGAGTATGCAGATATAGCGGATTGGTGCGGTAAGCTTGTAGGTAATATACTGCGTATATCGGCACTGCTTACCCGTTCATCGGTCTACAGAAGTCACGATTTTTTGGAAATTCCAGAGCCATTGACGGTAGATGCCGAAATGATGAAAAAAGCAATAAAAATCGGAGAGTATTTTACAGAACACGCAAAGGCTGCATTTATGATGATGGGAGCGGATCCTGTTATCCATCAGAGTAAAAGAGTAGTTGAAATTATTCGAGAAAACGGGATAAAAGAATTTACTCGCAGAGATATTATGCGCTTCTGCAGAAATTTTAAAAAAGCCGATGATGTGCAGAGTGTCCTCAATCGCCTTGCGGATTACGGATATATTGCCGAAAAGCCAGATCGGAAGAGCACACGTCTGAACTCCAGTCACCATCAAGTA
>CAMKNF010000039.1 GCA_946414115.1 uncultured Ruminococcus sp.
CCTCCTGCGTGTGAAGCAGGCGCTCTAACCAGCTGAGCTAAGCCTCCATACACAAAGCGAAAAAGCAGTGAAAACGAATAAAGATTAAAAAACAATGCGGTTTTTGTTTTTATTATAACTCAACCGGAAAATGAATATTTCATATCCGCAAGCGGCAGTAGAATAAACTGTCGCTTGTTTTTGTGCCGTAAAAGACTTTTATTGAAAAATTATTCTACAGTAGGATATTTTTTAAAAAAGTTCTGTTTTTTGTCCCTGTTTTGTCATACTCTGTTTGATATACTTTAGTCACAGTCAAGGGAACAAACCCAAGACGAGTAAAATAAAAAATAAAAACCTTGAAATTTGTCAGTATGTTGTCACAGTCGGTATGATATAGTACAGACAGTGAAGTAAGAAAACAAGTTTCACAAAGCCAAACGGCAAAACAAAAATTTTTTAAAATTTAAAGGAGTAATCAAAAATGAAAAACACAAAGAACACAAAAAACAGAGTAATCGCAATCATCACAACAGCAGTAGTTACAGCTTCAATCGCAGCAACAGTATGTTTCACCTGCTCGGCGCTCGCAAATCCAAAGGCCTCAACACCCGATACGGCTAAGACATCAGCTTCGGAACACATCGACTACATCGACGGAATGCCGACCCCGTTTACAGAGTGCAAGACGATTGAAGAGGCACAGAGGATTTCAGGTATCAAGTTTGCAGTTCCCGAGTATTCACAAAGCACAATTCTTGCCTACAAGGGAATGATTGAAATTCAGATTGCAAAGGACGAAATTCATACAATCGCAATCCGCAAGAGCGCAGACGAGGGCGACAACACAGGCTTATTCGGAGATTATCAGCTTAAGAAAATCAACATCGGTGACTGCGAGGTAACGCTTAAAACGGAGAACGGCAAAATCTATGCGGCATACTTCACAGGCGAGGACGGCACAATCTCAATCAGCTGCAATACACCGCTTAAGCTCAGCGAGGTAAAGGCAATGCTTCAGCAGTTTATTGACGAGGGAACAAAGGCAAAGGAAGATTACACATCAGCAAGCACAGGAATGGCAAATCCGTTTATTGAATGCAAATCTCTTGAAGAGGCGGCAAAAATTGCACAGGTAAACATAAAGCTTACCGAATATTCACAGTGCACAATTTATGCAGTAAAGAACAGCTTTGTTGAGGTTCAGTATCCGCTTAACGAAACCAGCAATATCACAATCCGCAAGAGTGCAGGAGAAGAGGATATCAGCGGTGTGTATGACGGCAAAGAAATGCAGATCCGTTCAACAGACGGAATTGATGTAAATGTCAGACTCAAGGACGGCAAATTCATTTCGGCATACTTTACGGGCGACGACGGAACATACTCAATCACCTGCGACGAACCCCTTGAAGCAAATGAAATTATAGCAATCGTAGATAGCATTGTAAGCGTAAATTCATAAACCAAAACAGAATACTATGCAAATATTAAGCGGTCAGGCGTAAAAGTCTGACCGTATTTTTGTAGTGCAGTGTTTTACAGGCGAAACCACGAAAACAAACGAAAAATTTTTTTAAAAAAACTTTTTATTGGAAAACGCCCGAATCTGTCACGCATTTGTCACGCCCGATATGTTATGATTAATACAGATATATCTATAAGCTTCTGCAATTTGATTTTTATAGGTTATATATATAAATTTTTGAAGGGAATGATAAAATTGAAAAGCAAAAAACCGTAAAGCGTGATTGAATTACCGATAGTTACGGTGTAGTAAATAATACTTTTATGTTGTACTTGTTTATCGAAAACATAAGGAGTGAGGGTATGCTAAAAAAGAGGTCTTTTTTTGCAGCTGTTTTAATAATTATTTTGACTTTAGGTGTATTTCTGTATATGATCACATTCTGTGGGAGCTACTCGGTTTACATCCCTGAAAACTATATAAGCAATTTGTCTGAAATAAAGGTTACATATTCTCAGGACGGAATAGCTAATCACAGTGAGCCTGTTTATGATAACGGATATATAAGGCTGACCTTTAATTCGCTGAAGCAGGGAAAAACAGAAGCAGAAATCTTTGCTTTTAAAGAAAGTGATCCGCAGTCGTATTTCTCGCAGTTTGTCGATTTAAGGGTAAACGCATTCAACATACTGACTAACGGCAATTTTCAAGACAACCTTGTGCAGGATATATCGGGTTATCCTGTATTTTACATTGCAGGAGCGCTGTTTTTCGGCATAATGGCTGTATATATGATTATCCGTTTCAGAAAAAGTCTTAAAAAGCATTTATGCTCTTACAGTACCGTTCTTGACTGTTCACTGATGATAGTTTTTGTCGGGTTGGCAATTTTATTTATTGCTTTGTCAGTGTTCCTGCTTATCAACTACCGAGCATATCAGCTGTCAAGCATACACTACCTGACCGCAGTAATAATGCTCCTTACAATTCTTTTTTCAACTCCGTTTGTTTTGCTTTATTCATTATCAATGACAGTCAGCAATATTTCGCTTATTCGCCACGAGGGTTTTCGTGTTGCAAATGCTTTAGGAATAATTATCAGTGCTGTTATGACCTTAGGAGTATTTGTCTGCATTATTGTTCCGTTCAGATTCATTATTATAGACAGGAATACTCATATCGTTTACTCAATTATATGCGCCCTCTATGTTTTTTCAGAGGTGCTTTTGCTTGGAACAAAAATATGTGCCTTAAAGGCTGCAAAGCATAAGCCGGAGTATGATAAGGATTATATAATTATCCTTGGCTGCGGAATAAGAAAAGACGGAACCTTACTGCCTCTTTTAAAAGGAAGAGTTGATAAGGCGATAGAGTTCTACAACGCACAATTACAGGCAACAGGCAAAAAAGCCGTGTTTGTTCCCTCGGGAGGTCAGGGCAGTGATGAGATAATCTCTGAAGGCGAGGCAATGCAGCGTTATCTTCTGGAGCAGGGAATTCCCAAGGAGCAGATAATGCCTGAAACCAAGTCAACAAACACTTTTGAAAATATGAAGTTTTCAAAAGAACTGATTGCTGACAGTGATGCAAAAGTTGTATTTTCAACTACTAACTACCATGTTTTCAGAAGCGGTATTTTTTCAGCTCAAGTAGGACTCAACGCTGAGGGAATGGGCAGTAAAACCAAGTGGTATTTCTGGCCTAATGCATTTATCAGAGAATTTATAGGCTTGATTTTAAGTCAGAAGAAAAAAATCATTGTTCTTGCTGTTCTGACATTGCTGATTATTGTCGGCACGGCATTACTGACAGTGTAATTGATATTTTACAATACAAAATAAGATATTATTTTCTTAATAAAGATTTATAATGTTAAGGAAATGGGCTGTTGTAAATTTTACTCATTTGCAACAGCCCATTAATAATCTGTATGAAATTTTGTTCTGTGGAGTAATGCCTAAGTAACCGATTAATCAGTGTTTACTTAGTAATCCTCATCATAATCGTAGTCATCAAACATAAAGTCTGCCCAATAATACTGCGCCATATATTCGCTGTTGTAGGAATTAACGGCACCTGAGTCAAGCTCCTTAAAGCGATAGTAATCGCAGTCAAGCTTGCTTACATTTACAGAAAGGCTGTTGTATTTTTTAAACACTGCGTCAGCCGCACCGCATTTTTTCAGGCTTTTCATCATTGCCGAAATAATTTTCTGAATATATGCCTGTTGCTTTAGGTCATAAGGTTCATCTTCAAACAGAGCCGCCGCAATTTCTTTGATTGTGCAGGAGCTTCCGTGTCGGTGAACAAGATAGGCAAAAACCTCTTTTGAACGGCTTCTTTCAAAATGAACAGGAGTTCCATCAGGGGTGAATACATCAAAATTACCAAAGCACTGAACACGAAGAAGTACATCGCTTTTTGGTTCAATCGGGTGACGAAGCTCAGCAAGCTCCGCCTCAACCTTTTCTTTTGTTACGGGCTTCATTATATATCCGCTTGCGTGAAGCTTCATTGCGTCGCCCGTATATTGGTCAAAGCCTGTTACAAAAATGATATTCAGCTTTGGATTGATGTCCTTTAGCTTTTTTGCAAGCTCTACACCGTTCATTCCACGCATATGTATATCAAGAAATGCGATTTCGCAGGGTGGATTTTCCGATGCAAATTCAAGAAGCCGGGACGGTTTTGCAAAATCAAATATTTCGGCATCGGGCAAAGCTTGCCTTATAGCGTCAGTCAGCATTTCACGAGCCAGAGTTTCATCATCAGCCGCTAAAATTCTCATATTAAATTTCCTCCTTTGGGATTGTTATTGTTGCAACCGTGCCTTTGCCAACCGTACTTTCAATATTAAGCACGGCATTGCACATTGTTTTAAGTCTGTTTCTTACATTTTCCATTCCAATATGAGTTCGTCCGTCATTCGGTTTTTTCGCTGTGTCAAATCCCACGCCGTCATCTGAAACAATGACCTCATATCGGTCATCAAATTCCTTTGTAGCAATAGTGACCGTTCCGCCGTCCTCTTTCATACCTACACCGTGCTTTACGGCATTTTCAACAAGAGGCTGTACTGTGAGGGATGGGATAAGAAAATCTGTTGCTTCTATGTCATATTCAATGTTAAGCTCATCGCCAAAGCGCATTTTTTCAAGTGACAGATAGGTTTCAAGGTGCTTTAGCTCACTTTCAAACGGTACGGGAGCCTGTTCCTTGAGTGAATTCATATTCCTGCGCAGATACTCAGAAAATTCAATAGTAGCTTTCTTTGCTTTTGAGGGATTTTTTTCGCAAAGCTGTGCGATTGAAGTGAGCGAATTATAGAGAAAATGCGGTTGTATCTGAGATACCATAATTGAAACACGCATTTGCAGCATTTCATTCTGCATTTCCTGATAGCGCAAAAGCTCCTTTTGATGTTCTCTTGTTTCACGCAACAGAAGATAAATCTGAATGACAACTGTGATAAGCAGACCTAATCTTATGAACACACGGTCTTGTGTGAAACCTGTTAAGGAGTTGATAAAATCAATAAGTCCTGCCACGACTAACGGACAAACCGAAATGAGAACTGCCCTTGAATTTTTACTTTTGAGCTTGAATGCTTCGTAGATAAGGCAAATTGTACTGCCCACACTTCCGAGCAGGATAAACGGGAATACAAAAATCTGACTTTTCAGAATATCCATAACGCCGAACAACTGCAAGAATACTGCTGCCATAGTCAGAAGTATAGATACAATAATGAGTATTGAAATATATCCTTTGCAACGCTTGTCTTCAACATTCACTCTGACATACAGAAAAGCCGCAATCGGCAACAGATATGCAGCAAATTCGTCAAACACCATACAGAGTACCGGGTTGCCAATCCATAATGGGAGATAGGTATAAATTGAATCGGTAAGAACATAAACTCCGCCTGTAATTGCCATAAGAGCAAGGGCGATGTTTCTAATCATTACATTCTTCCACAACAAGCCTGCAAGGGTAAATGCAAACAACCCTAAAAAGCAAATTGCAAGACTTATTAAAATAGCAGGCGTATTGTTTTTAAGTAGGTCATTGTATAAGGTATCCTTATTACCGACCGTAAGCCTGTTAAGTGTATCCTGTATAGGATTAAAACCGGAAAAAACAGTGTAAGGATTTGAAATTGTCAATTCAATTTCTGTATTATGGGGAATTTCATCAGCCGATACATAAGCAATAGAATTGCCGGGTGTTATTGTTGAAGCTCCGGTATCATAATGATTTGTGGCTACAACTTCTCCGTCAGCCTTAATCTCAACCCATACATCACACATCGAAATAATTAAGTACTGATTTTTCGGAATGTCCTGAGAAAGCCTTCCTCTGAAAGTCACCGTTTCGTAATTATCATTAATAAAGTCGTTGCTTGACTGAATTTTATTCCAACTTTCGCCGTCTGTGGTATATTCCCCGATAATTGATACTTTTGCAGATTCTGTATCGACTGATTCCGTTTGACAACTAACGGCAGTCCATACAAATAAAAAGGCAAATAAAAACAATATGCCAAGAGTACCTGTGAGAATAAAGGCTTTTGTATTATTCTTCAATTCTGAATCACCTCTGTTTCCTTAATTATACACTATTATATACTGATTTTTGCAACAAAACAAATGAATTTAAAAAAATTTTTAAAAAATCAAAGAAATCTTATAATTTTAAAAAATTTGTCCGTATTTTGTCATAGTCGGTATTATATTATATGACTGTAACAAAGAGAACAGCTCTTAATACTTAAAAGGAGGTCATCAAATGAACAGGCAGTAAATGAATTATCCGGTCATACATTATTCTTATTTATTCAATCATTACATTATTTAATAAAATTTTGGAGGAAAAAATATGTTTGATTATTTACAAAACTATTTAAGTACGGTTCACATTTCCGCATTATTAATTTTACTCGGAATTGTTCTTGGAACATTACTTGTTATTTACGCAGTTACCGTTATTGCGTGGTGGAAAATTTTTAAAAAAGCAGGTCAACACGGATGGAAATCTATTATTCCGTTCTATAACGGTCATATAGTGTATAAAATTTGTTGGAAACCTGCATTTTTCTGGCTTATGTTAGTCCTTGCAGTTGCAGGAATGGTTATGACAGGATATATATTCTCATCAGGCGGTTTTGAAACAATTATTTATATTATCGGTTGCGCTTTTCTTCTGCTTGCACTTTACATTGATGTTCTTCATTCGTTCAAGCTTTCAAAAGCATTCGGTCACGGAACAGGATTTGCAATCGGATTAGTTTTTCTGCCGACAATCTTCGGGTTGATTCTTGCTTTTGGAAAATCGCAGTATATCGGCATAACGGAAAATGCTACTAATACTTCAGGAACCATTGATTAACTCACATTGAAAGCTGTTTGCATATCTTGCTTGCATATTTTCCGTCAGCTTGCCCCAAAAATCCTCGTAATGCGTCAGCTTTACTGCGGTTTATCAGTTTATCCTGACGAAAAATCTGACTGCGCAATATGCACAAACGATTTCATCAGTGTTTCACTAAGCGTCCAAATAGCTACGTGAATGGGTAAAACGAGGATTTAAGGAAACTCCCGATGAAATGGTTGATATTTTTTATCAAGTAATGAATGATAGAAATTATAATTAATTCAACGCCGATGAAAATGCACCAAACAACAAAAAATGCACCCATAATACAACTTGGGTGCATTTGTATTAAAATAAGAGATTTGTTCCAAATAAGAACCGCAATTTTGATACAAAGCGTATCTTAATTGCGGTTCATTTTTTATGTCATAAAAACGGATTGTAATCAGTGTTTACGGCTCTTTTGCCGATTAGTAAAGTGTCAGAGTGATTATAAAATACGGCTGTTTTGTAATAAAATATTCAGCCTTTGAGTGTGCTTTTAGAGTTGATTTTTTATTCTGACACAAAACTTACTGACCGTTTCATTTTTAAAAATAAGCGTTTCATTTTTCAAAATCGGAGTATAAATTTCAGCTTTTTATGTATAGAATAGACTTGAAAAAGCGATAAAATAGCCTAATGAAGGTCGTTAGTTTTAGAGCTGTATTTTGAAGCCTTGCGAGTCTTTTTACCGTCAATAATTTCTACATTTGACCTGCGCTATCGTTCTTCCTGAACAGCTTCAAATATTTCTTTGCTGATAATGGCAGGATGACTGCCGACTGCATAATATTGCCTACGCTCCCCACGGTTTGTTTTTCTTTTCATCTACGGAAAAGAAGTATTATGATTATTGATTTTAACAGAGGTGCAATACTTGCCAAATCGGAGATTTTATGCTATTATTCAATATAATATAAACATTGTTTTTCGGGTGAGAAATATGCCTTCTTTTACAAAATACGCAATCAAGATTTCTTTTATGAAACTGCTGAATAAAAAGCCGTTGAGTAAAATTACGGTTAAAGATATTGTTGAGGACTGCGGAATCAACCGCAACTCTTTTTACTATCACTTCAGTGATATTCCGTCGCTTATTGAGGAAATTTTTACCGAGGAGACAGACAAGCTTATACAATCGCAGACCGAGTCTGATACAATTTTTGACTGTCTGCTTTCGGCAATTGACTTTGCCCTGGAAAACAAGACAGCTATGATGCACATTTACAATTCGGCAAACAGGGAATTATTTGAGCAATATCTGAACAGGGTATCTCAACACGCTGTTGCAAAGTACATAGACGCCGTTTCGGGAAACTATAACATAAGTGATAACGATAAAGAAGTTATCGCAATGTATTACAAAAGCTTGCTGGTAGGTTTTGTGCTTGACTGGCTTTGCGGTGGAATGAAGTATGATTTAAGTATCAAACTGCGCAGAATTTGCGAGCTTTTTGACGGCTCAATGGAAAATGCGTTTAAGAACAGCTCAAAAAAATAACATAATAATATATATGAAACAGACATTCGGGTTCTCAAACAAGGCGTCTGTTTTTTAGTCAGATTTGCTTTCGTGCCTAAAAACTAGGCACGATTTTTTTTGTGTCTGTTTTATTTTGTCTGTTTATTCAATAAAATATTAAGATAAGAAAATACTGTTAAGGAGTAATTGAAGATGAAATTCGGAAAAGCGGTTGTAAAAAGCCGCATAGCAATTCTGATTGTCGCAATTGTGCTTCTCATTCCGTCGGTGCTGGGAATGATATTCACACGTGTCAATTATGATATGCTCAATTATCTTCCCGATAGTCTTGACACTATAAAGGGACAGGATTACCTTCTTGATGATTTTGACAAGGGTGCGTTTTCGTTTCTGATTTTTGAGGATATGAACGAAAAGGACATTGTCAGAACCGAAGAAAAAATTAAGGAGATTGATCACGTAGTCACCGTACTTTGGTATGATGACATAGCTGATATGTCAATCCCTATGGAGGTGCTTCCCGACAAAATCTACGATGCGTTCAATTCAGACAATTCAACGCTTATGGCGGTGTTCTTTGACACTTCCAGCTCGGCTGATGAAACTATGGACGCTATAACGCAAATCAGAGCCGTTGCAGGTGAGCAGTGTTTTGTTTCGGGCATATCGGCAATGGTAACCGATTTGAGAGATTTGTGTGAAGAACAGGAAGCAATCTACGTTGCAATCGCAGTAATTCTTGCCGTTGTTGCAATGATGATATTTATGGATAACTGGATTATCCCGTTTGTTTTCCTTGCAAGTATCGGAATGGCAATACTTATGAACCTCGGTTCAAACTACTTCCTCGGTGAAATTTCGTACATTACAAAAGCTCTGTCTGCCATTCTTCAGCTTGCCGTAACAATGGACTATTCAATCTTTTTGTGGCACAGCTACGGAGAGCAAAAGAAGATTTACGGAGACCACAAAAGCGCAATGGCTGTTGCAATCAAGGAAACAACACGTTCTGTACTCGGAAGCTCAATAACAACTGTTGCAGGCTTTATCGCACTCTGTTTTATGACCTTTACGCTCGGACGTGATCTCGGAATCGTTATGGCTAAGGGCGTAATCTTCGGTGTAATCGGCTGTGTAACAATTCTTCCATCGCTCATTCTCGTACTCGACAAGCCGCTTGAAAAGACAATGCACAGGTCGCTGATTCCGTCAACGAAAAAGCTTGCAAAAGGTATCATTAAAATTTTCCCCGTTTTTCTTATTCTGTTTGCAATGATAATTTATCCGTCATATTACGGCTACAGCAACACAAACAACGAGGTTTACTACGATTTGTCAAAGAGCCTGCCCGAGGATATGTCAAACGTAATTGCAAATACAAAGCTCAAAGAGGAGTTTGGCGTAGGTACTACTCACATGGTGCTGACCGACTCAAAATTGCCTGCAAAGCAGGTGCGTAAAATGACCGAAGAAATGGAGAACGTAGACGGCGTAAAATACGTTCTCGGACTTGAAAGCGTAGTCGGCTCGCTTGTCCCCGAGGAAATTCTTCCCGAATCTGTTACAAGTATTCTTAAAAGCGACAATTGGGAGCTTATGCTGATAAACTCGGAATATCAGACCGCTTCCGACGAGGTAAGTACGCAGATAGAACAGCTTAACAGCATAATCAGAAAATACGACGATGAAGGTCTGCTGATTGGTGAGGCGGCTTGCACAAATGACTTGATTGATATCACTTCGGTTGATTTTCAGGTTGTAAATATGATTTCGATTATTGCTATCTTTTTAATCATAGCAGTGGTTGAAAAGAGTATAAGCCTGCCGATTATCCTTGTTGCAGTAATTGAGCTTGCAATATTCATCAACCTTGGCTTGCCGCACTATATGGGTGAGTCACTGCCGTTTATCGCACCGATATGCATAAGTACAATTCAGCTCGGCGCAACAGTTGACTATGCAATACTAATGACTACACGATATAAAAAGGAACGCTCGCTCGGCAACGATAAAAAGACTGCGGTCACCACTGCGCTTGAAACCTCAATCCCATCAATCATTGTCAGTGCAATGGGATTGTTTGCCGCAACGGTCGGTGTTGCAATCTACTCCGACGTTGATATGATAGGCTCGCTTTGCGCACTTATGGCAAGGGGAGCAATAATCAGCGCACTTTGTGTAATTCTTATTCTGCCTGCAATGTTTATCCTGTTTGATAAGGTTATCGGAGTGACAACATTGGGCTTTAAGTCAAAGAAAAACAATACGGAGGTAACTGTAAATGAGTAACTTAAAAAAATATATGCCAAAGGTGCTTTCAGGCGTCTTGAGTCTTACAATTCTTTGCAGTACAATAGGTGCTGCGTCGTACTCGGCAGGTGCAAAGAGCACTGGTGCTGAAACAACAAATACTAATATTTCGGACAATTCTTCAACCGCAAAAAACGCTTCGGAGGACAAAACCAAAAAGCTTTCAAAGAATGAAACGGTTTACATAATTGCAAACGCAGACGGTTCACCAAAAAAGGTTATCGTGAGCGACTGGATTAAAAATACCGCAAAGGCAAAGAGCTTTGGAGATATTTCAAACCTTGATAATATTGTAAACGAAAAAGGCGACGAAACTTACACAGTAAACGAAAACAATATGTACGAGTGGAGCGCAGACGGAAATGACATTTACTATCAGGGTACGGGAAAGTCGGAACTTCCTGTCGGACTTTCGGTAAGCTATACGCTTGACGGCAAAAAGATTTCAGCAGATAAGCTTGCAGGTCAGAGCGGTAAGGTGAAAATCCGCTTTGACTACACGAACAGACAGTCGGAGAAAATAAAAATTGACGGCAAGGAAGAAGAAATCTACGTTCCGTTTGTAATGCTTACGGGTATGATGCTCGACAACGATGTTTTCAGAAACGTTGAGGTTTCAAACGGCAAGGTTGTCAATGACGGTAGTCATACCTTCGTTGCAGGTTTTGCACTCCCCGGAATGCAGTCAAATCTAGGCATAGACAGCAAGGATTTTGAAATTCCCGATTATGTTGAGATAACAGCTGACGTAAAGAATTTTGAGCTTGCAACAAGCTTTACGCTTGCCGCAAACGATATGTTCAGCGATATTGATTTTTCTAAGGTTGACGATAAGATTGATGCGTTGTCAGACTCTCTTGATGAACTGACTGATGCCGCAGATCAGCTTATTGACGGTTCATCACAGTTGTACGACGGGCTTAAAACTCTTCTTGACAAGTCGGGAGAGTTGATTGAAGGTGTTGATCAGCTTTATGACGGTGCAGAAAAAATCAGCAGCGGTGCACAAGAGCTTGACAACGGTGCCGGTGCACTTGCAAGCGGTGCAAAGGATCTGGACAACGGTGTGGGAACGCTTAAAGACGGCACAGATTCGCTCGACAGCGGTGTAAGCTCACTTAACGATGGTACAGTAAGTCTTGATTCGGGTATTTCGCAATTGCAGGGCTATGTTGCAACTCTTTCATCGGGAATTAATACAATTTCAGACAACAGCGAGTCGCTCAATTCGGGTGCAAAGCAGGTGTTTGATACACTCCTTGCAACAGCAGATACTCAAATTGCCGCAGCAGGACTTCAGGCTGATAAGCTGACAATTTCAAACTACGCTCAGGTGCTTGATAAGCTAATCGGCTCATTAAGTGAGGATAACGTGAAAACTGTTGCTTATAATACTGCGCTTGAAACCGTTACAACTACGGTGAACAGCCAGAAGGATGTAATCAGAGAGGCTGTTGAGTCAGCAGTAAGAAAGCAGGTTACAGAGGGTGTTTTAGCATCGGCAGGCTACTCAATGACCGCCGAGCAGTACGATTCTGCCGTAGCGTCGGGACAGATTCCCGACGAGGTACAGGTGCAGATTAACACCGCAGTATCAACTCAAATGAGCTCGTCTTCGATTCAGTCAACAATTGACAGCAACACACAGAGTCAGATTCAGTCGCTTATTGATACAAATATGCAGAGCGACGAGGTGCAGAGTCAGATAAGCCTTGCTGTCGAAAAAGCAAGCGCAGGCAAGCAATCACTTTCTGCACTCAAAGAACAGCTCGACAGCTACAATAAATTTTATCAGGGAGTGCTTACCTACACCGACGGCGTTGACAAGGCGAACGCAGGAGCACAGCAGATTCTCGGCGGAATATATGCTTTAAAGGACGGCTCGGGTGCTCTTAAAGACGGAGCAGGACAGCTAAAGAGCGGTTCTGTCACTCTCAAAGACGGTACTAAAACATTAAAGGACGGTTCAGGTTCTCTTAAAAGCGGCGCACAATCGCTCAAAAACGGCACAAGCGAGCTTAACAGCGGAGCAAAGACTCTTGCTCAGGGCGTTGCCTCACTCAAAGAGGGCAGCAGTGCCCTTGTAAGCGGAGTAAAACAGCTTAAGGACGGCTCAATGACACTTAACGATGGACTTAAAAAGTTCAAAGAAGATGGAATAGACGTGCTTGTTGACGCAGTAGGCGGTAACGTAAATGGACTCGTAAACAGACTAAAGGCTGTTTCGGAGGTTTCTTCACACTACAAGAGCTACAGCGGAATTTCCGATGATATGGACGGCAAGGTCGATTTCATTTACAAGACTGATTCCATTGAGAAATAACAGTAAATAACTCCTTAAGGAAACACTGATTAAATCAGTGTTTCCTTGATTTTTATAATATGATATACTTCTGTTTCAAGCAGACGGAGATGTATGTAAGTGGTGCAATTTAAAAAAGACTGGAATTGATGAACGTTATATTAAACGTACCTTTCATCGTTGTTATAACTTTATCTGTTGAGATGAAATTATGACTTCTTACAAATTCTCTCATCATTTCTGCGGTGGTTTTTCCTTTAAATACTTCCTTTCAAGCTTTGAATTTTCTATTTTCATTATTACTTGAAAGGAAGTTATTATTCAATTTTACACAAACTTTTCGTCGGCTTCTTATATTGCTACAGAAGTTGCTGTAAATATTGAAAACAGATAAAAATGCGTTGTGAAAATACTCACAGCGCATTTTTTATATCTAAATGAGACTATCCAAAACTTGCGTAAACTTCCATTTTGCATAAAAAAGAAGGGACTTATCCAGCCCCGACTTCAATGCTTGTTCCGTTTTTAAACAGGAATGTTATCCGCC
>CAMKNF010000040.1 GCA_946414115.1 uncultured Ruminococcus sp.
ACTTGATGGTGACTGGAGTTCAGACGTGTGCTCTTCCGATCTGCCGCTTTTTCATTTTCAGCAGGCAGACTTACTCCGCCGAAAGGCTATAAGGACAATCCAATAAAGGTAGCCGTTGCAAATAACAGAGATGAAGTAAAGGATGCAATCAAGTCGGTTCAGCTATATTTTGCCAACAGCGAGGAAGAAGTACTCTCCGAAATGAAAGAATTGCAAGGTCTTGTCAGTGCTCTGTTTGACCTTGTGCGTGAATATATAAAGGAATTTGACGCATTAAAAAGCAAAAAGAATGTACTCTCGTTTTCCGATATTGAGCTTCTCACAGTCAAATTGCTTGCAGAGCCGCTTGGTGACGGTTATCGGAAAACTTACGCCGCTTATGAAATTTCAAACCGCTATGATGCGGTAATAGTTGACGAATTTCAGGATGTCAACGATGTACAGGATTTGATTTTTAAATGCGTAAGCAGGGAAGAGAACAACATTTTTGTCGTTGGTGACGTTAAGCAGAGCATTTACGGATTCCGTCAGGCTAAACCGCAGATTTTCATTGACCGTAAAAATTCCTACAAAAAATTTGACGAGGAAAATCCTGCCTATCCTGCAACTATAATTCTTGATAAGAATTTCAGGAGCAGAAAAGAAGTCTGTGACACGGTAAATTTTATCTTCCAAAATCTTATGACAAAGCAGTCTGCACAAATGGATTACACTGAAGATGAAATGCTCAACGTAGGAGCAAGCTATCCCAAGAATTCTGACTGTGATTTTGAAATTTCTTTAATAGAAAAATCGGCATTTGATGATTACAATTATGCTGAAATAGAGGCTCGTCATATCGCCAACAAGATTCACTCGATGATGAAATCGGGATTTCTTGTAAAAGACGGCGATATTCAGCGAAAAGCAACCTACGGTGATTTTGCGATAATTCTTCGCAGTACCAAAAATACAGCGCAGACCTATGTAAAAACGCTTATCGACTGCGGAATCCCTGCTTTCAGCGAAAACAAGGAAAACTCTTTTGAAGCAAAGGAAATAAAGGTAGTTTTAAATCTTCTTCGTGTAATTGACAATCCTGCGCTTGACATTCCGCTTTTGTCGGTTATGTGCAGTCCGATTTTCGGCTTTACTCCCGACGAGCTTTCGCAAATCAGAGCTGATGAGCGTTATTCTAATCTCTATGCGGCTGTGAAAAAGTATTCGACAAAAAGTGAAAAAGCAGGGAAATTCCTTTCACAGCTTGAACAGCTTAAAAACTACTCCTATACCTGTTCTGTTGATGACCTAATCGGAAAAATTTATGACACAACGGCAATCGGAGCGATAACCACCGCTGTAAAGGGCGGAGAAGCACCTATGAGAAATCTCGACCTGTTAAGAATTTATGCAAGGAGCTTTGAGTCAAACGGCTATAAAACCCTCTCCGATTTTATTTCTTACATTGATAAGCTTATGGAAAACGGAACACAGCTTCCTGCCGCATCTTCTGATTCCGACTCCTTGAACGGTGTAAGAGTGCTTAGCATTCACGCCTCAAAGGGACTTGAATACCCTGTATGCTTTTTAGCCGATACTGCAAAGCAGTTTAATAAAACCGATTTGCGCAGTGACGTGCTGATTGACAGCGTTGCAGGTCTGGGAATTAAAAAGCGAGAGGGAATCTGCCGTTACAATACCTTGCCAAGGCTTGCTGTTGAAATTGAAATTTCACAAAATGAAATTGCCGAGGAGCTTCGTGTTCTTTACGTTGCGCTGACAAGGGCAAAGGAAAAGCTTATTGCCGTTTGCTCGAAAAAGAACTCGGAAAAGTATCTTTCAAGCCTCTATTCAAAAATAGTATTCGGAAATATCATAGAGCCTTATTCGGTTGTCAGGTGTTCGAGTATCTCCGACTGGCTATTGCTTTGTGCCCTCGTGCATCCCTCGCTTAATGACTTGCGAATGAAAATAAATCCGTCAGCCGAGCCGATTTTGCATAAGGATACCTCTCCCTGGCATTATGAGCTTATTGATAAAGAGGAGTTAATTTTCGGTAATACTGATGATTCTTATGATGAATCGGAGAAAATATTTGAAAATTTCCAAAAGAATGATACTTTTGATTATGCTGAGCTTTTAAAAACAAATCTGTCTTTTAAATATAAGAATGAAGATATTATAAATCTTCCGCAAAAGGTCAGTGCGTCGCAGATTTCTCACAACGAGAGTGATTATTTTGAAAAGGTACTTATGAAACCGTCATTCCTCAATAAAGAATCAGCCGCCGCTGTTGACAGGGGAACGGCACATCATAAGCTTTTGCAGTATTGCGACTTTTTATATGCGAAACAAAACCTTGACAGCGAGATTGAAAGATTAAAGAATCTCGGCTTGCTGACAGAAGAACAAACAGATTTGATCGACAAAGCAAAAATTAAAAATCTTCTCGATTCAGAGCTTGTACAGCGCATAATCAATTCACCGCTTGTATTCCGTGAAGAGCAATTCAGCGCAAAGCTTAATCCCTCACTGGTATTTGATGAATACGAAGACGTTGATATAGACGCTGAAATAATAGTTCAGGGTGCTGTTGACGTAGCCTTTGAAGAAAACGGAAAGCTTGTAATTGTCGATTATAAAACCGACCGGGTTAAAGACATTTCAAAGCTTGCAGTTCTTTACAAAAAACAGCTTGAGCTTTACAGACTTGCAATGGAACAGTCAACAGAAATGACTGTTTCGGAGTGCATAATCTGCTCGGTTCACCTCGGTGAATACATAAAACTATAGAATAACAGCCTGCTTTATCTCAAAGCAGGCTGTTAAAATATGCTATTAAATTTTAAATCGCAATCATTTTTTGAATTTCGGTTGCGTCTTTTATGTCAATAATATTGTCGCCGTTAATGTCACTTGCATAGAAATCATCTGTATTGTTCACGTCAATAAGCGGCTTTCCGTCTGAATCTTTAATTTCAGCAGTAAATTTCTGAATATAAGTTGCGTCGCTTATATTAACTGCTCCGTCGTTGTTCACGTCGCCTTTAAGTCGTGTCGGAACATCAACAATATAATCTTCAAGTCCGCTTCCGTTGAATATTTTGCTTTCGCCTTTTTTGATTTCATATCCAACTTCCGACGGATACTGTGTACCGCTTCCATTGTTGAAAATAATGTAAGCAGTTGAATAGTCCCAGTCGGGATTTACAACATATCCGTACATATCTCCGCCAAGGTCAGTTATTTCAATACCCGGCCATTCGCCGTTGTTGATAACCTTGCCGCTGTTGTCACGATAGTAAGCATAAACATTTACTTTGCCCCAGTTGTACTTGCTGTTATCAAAATAAACGGTAGTTTCACCCTCAATATAAGGCGTTGCAAGCTTTTTGAAGGTGTATGTCTTTGTTTTAGTGTCACCTTCACTGTTCTTGCCAAACAGTGTGATGTCAACACTTTCGTTGTCAGCCATATTTGCACCGATTGTAATTGTGTCGCCTGAAACGTAAGAAACAGGAGCACCGTTGCCGATTTTATATGTAGCTTCCGTTGTGTTTCTTGCAGTTAAAGTAAGTGTAAGCGTTCCTCTGAACTCACCGCCGTTCTTTGAAAGAGAAACAACAGGTTGTTTAACAAGAGTGCTGTTGTAAATTACTGCAATAGAATTTGCCTTGACAGTACCGCTCATTTTACCGTCTGTTACGTCAAACAGACCGCCGTATGCTTCGTCAGTGTAAGTTCCGTCTGCAACTTCTGTTGCACAGTCAAGCACAACATCTTTGTCAGATGCGTTGATGATTACAGCGCCTGAACTTCCTCTTTCAATCATAAGTAGGCTGTTGTCGCCTGTCGGATTTGAAAGATTGTCGGGCAGACCTACCATTGCGTTTCTGAACTGATTTACTGCAACAACCTCGGGATGACAGAAGTTATCGTCACCTGCTTCACCTATTTTGTTATTGCCCCATTGATTTTTAGTGCTGCTTCCGTCAGGACGGCTGAAAAACAGGGGAGTAGTTTCTCCTCTTGCGGCAATAACAGCCCACGCCTGTCTGATGTCAAGGTTATCAAGCTGTGACCATGTGCCGTCGCCTGTGTAGTTGTCGTGAGATTCAACCCATGTAACGAGCTTGTCGTTAGGTGCACCGTCAGAACGGTAGTCAGTAAGATTTTCAGCATTGAAGCTGTCGTTTTTAGCCGCATCTCTGATTACACTGCCGTATGATGATGCCGTTACGCTCATATATTTTGCGTAGTCGGCAGTACGACTGCCTCTGTCCTGCAAAATTTCACCGTACTGAAATTCTGAACCGTTGTCAAGAATTGTAGGCCAGAAATCACTTGAAAAGTCCTTGCCGTTTTCAGGTGATTCGTCGGGCAACTCAATATGCTTTGCAGCGTCATATCTGAAACCGCTTGCACCTGCGCTTACACAGCTTTTGAGGTAATCAAGAATCATATTCTGAACATTTTTATTCTGTGTGTTGAGATCCTTTAAGTTGAGCAGTTCGCCCTGCGTGCATTGATAACGGTTGTTGTAGTCGCCGATTCCGAAAGAATCGTGGAAAGCACCGCCCTCAATGTTCTTGATTGTTGAAGAAATTGCATTGTAGTCGCTTGAGCAGTGGTTTGCCACAACGTCAACAATAATATGTATTCCGTAATTTTCAGCTTCACTGCAAAGTGACTTGAATTCTTCAAGTGTTCCGAGCTGATAGTTGCCGATTGTATAGAGAGTCGGCTGATAGTGGTAGTACCATTTGCCGTTGCCCATAAGCTCCATACCGCCGTTGTCACCGACCTTACACTCGTTAATCGGCGAGGTCTGAACAGACGTGTAGCCTGCCTCGGCAATTTTAGGAAGATTTTCCTTGATAGTGTTAAAGCTCCAGCACCATGCGTGAAGGATTACACCGTCGCTGATTTTTTCCGTAAGTCCATACGGGTTTGTTTGTGTGGATGCGCTTGTCTGTACTGACTCGGTTTCGGCGGCTGAAACAGAAAATGAAAGTGCCGAAAAAGCCATCAAAGATGATAAAGCGACAGACAGCGTTCTTTTGAATAATTTTTTCACGTTAAAAACTCCTTTCAATAATAGTATAAAAAAATAGTAACATTTAGTCAATGGTATTTTTATAAAAAATAAAAGTTACCCTGAAAAAACAGAGTGATTATTGAATCTTTAATAAACATCTGTTGCGTCAACGTCAATCATTTTATTGTCTTTACGGGTTTTGGAATAATGACTGAACAATCCGATTATCGAAAGTCCGGAAATGCCCTCATAAATCATTATAATTCCTAAAAGGAAAATTAAAAAGTCACCGAAAAAGCCGGGGAAGAAGATTGTGCATAAACCGAGAATTATTACGGAAACCGAAACAGCGGTGCATATCCACCAGTGTTTCATTCCCAAAGCCTTAAGCTGAAATGAGTGTTTTATGTCCATAAGGCTGTCAATAATGATAATAATTCCAATAGTTACAAAAATAATATTCACAATTAGGCTTGGCGTAAAGAGTGTAAAAATTCCGAAAGCAGTAGCAAGCACACCGATAATCAGTTCGAAATACAGCCCGAATTCCTTGTTAATAAAAAAGGAAATAATGTTAAAAAGACCGTAAACCGTCAGTACAATTCCAAGTGTGTAGCAAAGTACATCACTGATTGACTTCGGAAACAGCATCATAATAAAGCCTAAAACAAGATAGGCGAGAGAGGCGATAATTGCCGTACTTGCGGCACTTTTTTCCTTATTAAAAATGTTCTTTTTCTTTGTGGTTTTTTTATTCATACTTATACCCTCAATCTATTCGTTTGTCACAGAAATCACACATTGTCATTCCAAGTTTTTCATAGCTTAAATTCGGCAGATAATCTTCGGTTTGAGTAATACATTTTGGATTTGTGCACCTGTGCTCAATAGCCTTTGTATCTCTTGTTGCAATTGTAAAATCCTCGTCCTGCAAAAGCATAAGAATGAGTGCCATTCTGCCGTACATTCCGTATTCAGCCTGCTTAAAGTAAAGTGCTCTCGGGTCGTCATCTATGTCAACCGTAATTTCGTTTACCCTCGGAAGAGGATGAAGAATAATCATATCTTCTCTTGCCTTGCCAAGCTTTTCTCTGTCAAGGACAAACACATTTTTCTGTGCTTCGTATTCTTCGTCACTCTTAAAACGCTCACGCTGGATTCTCGTCATATAAAGAACGTCGAGGTCAGTAATTGCGTCAGCAAGACTGTTTGCAATTTCATACTTGCATCCGTTCTTTTCAAGAATATCAATAATATAAAGCGGCACACTTAATTCTTTTGTAGAAATAAGAACAAATGAATTGTTGTCATATTTTGCAAGAGTTTTAATCAGAGAATGAACGGTTCTGCCGTTAAGCAGATCACCGCATACACCGATTTTAAGATTATCAAGTCTGCCTTTTTCACAACTCAAAGTAACAATATCGGTCAATGTCTGTGTGGGGTGTAGGTGACCGCCGTCACCGCAGTTGATTACAGGAACGTCAGCATACAGAGATGATGCCATAGCTGTACCTTCAATCGGGTGTCTTATTGCAATTATATCGGCATAGCCGCTAATAACCTTTATAGTGTCTTTCAGGCTTTCACCTTTTGCAACCGAAGAATTCATCGGGTTGTCAAATCCTATAGTGCGTCCGCCAAGCTTCAGCATAGCAGTCTGAAACGACATCTGCGTTCTTGTACTCGGCTCATAGAAAAGCGTTGCAAGAATTTTTCCGTCACAGGCGTGTCTGTAATCAGCAGGACTTTGCATAATTTTCTTTGCTTTTCTGATGATTTTGTCAATCTGCTCGGGTGACATAGCCTCAAGATCAATCAAATTTTTATTAGTCATAAAACCACAGCTTTCATTGATTTTTTCCATTTTACCAAAATTACGAACAATTATAATATATCTAAAAGAAAAAAGAAAGATAATTCTGTTAATTAAGATAGTCTTTATTAAGAATCTATTAAATAAGAAATTTTACTTGATTTTTCATTTCTATTAGTGTATAATAACTTATGCACTTGCCGGTGTGATGGAATTGGCAGACGTGACGGACTCAAAATCCGTTGATGGCGACATCGTGCGGGTTCGAGTCCCGCCACCGGCACCAAAGCACTCACTTAGCGTGAGTGCTTTTTTCTGTTTTAAATACAGTTCAATCTTCTAAAAAATAACCTGATTTTTAAAAAATTTAAAAAAATTTGTAAAAATTTATTTTTAATTCTAATATGGTTGCTAATTTTCAAAAACTATATTATAATATATGTTGTATTTTTATTTGTTTTGACTTTTATAATCTTAAATCGGTTTAAAAAGCCACAGTATGGAGGAATTAATAATGGAAAAGAAAGAACTTCTCTACGAGGGAAAAGCTAAAAAGGTATTCGCTACCGATAACCCCGATTACTGCATTGTTTCCTACAAGGACGATGCAACCGCTTTCAACGGCGAAAAGAAGGGTACAATCATCGGCAAGGGTGTTGTAAACAACCGTATGAGCAACTTTATGTTCAAGCTCCTTGAAAATGATGGTATTGCAACAGACTTTGTTGAAGAGTTAAGCGACAGAGATACAGTATTAAAGAAGGTTGAAATTGTACCTTTAGAGGTAATTGTAAGAAATAAAGCCGCAGGCAGTCTTTCAAAGCGCCTTGGACTTCCCGAGGGCACACCTATGAAAACTCCCGTGCTTGAATTCTGCTACAAGAACGACGATTTAGGCGACCCGATGGTAAATGAATACCATATCCTTGCGGCAGGCTTTGCAACAAAGGAAGAGATTGACACAATCTCAAAAATGGCACTTCGCATCAACGAGCTTATGGTTGAGTTCTTCAAGGAATGTAACGTTGATTTAATCGACTTCAAGATTGAGTTCGGCAGATTCCACGGTCAGATTTTACTTGCTGACGAAATTTCTCCTGATACCTGCCGCTTCTGGGATATGGATACTCAGGAGAAACTTGACAAAGACCGTTTCCGCCGTGATATGGGCGGCGTAGAAGAGGCTTATGCCGAGATGATGAAGCGTATCGGTCTTGCATAATTAATTTTAACCGCAATTTCTATAAAACGGATGGTGGAACCTTGAATTTTTCTTTCGATAATTTTGCAAAAGAGGGACTGCACGAGGAGTGCGGCGTATTCGGAATATTCAGCGACGGCACAATTAATCCTGCCTACGCTTGCTACAACGGACTTCTTGCACTTCAGCACAGAGGTCAGGAAAGCTGCGGAATTGCTGTATCCGATGACGGTGTAATTGATTATCATAAAAATATGGGTTTAGTTACCGAAGTGTTTAACAACAGTATTCTCGACTCATTAAACGGTCAAATGGGTATTTCCCACGTTCGTTATTCAACGGCAGGCGGCTCTGTGCTTGAAAATGCACAGCCGCTTGTTATGCGTTATGTAAAGGGCACTCTTTCGGTTGCACACAACGGAAATCTTACAAACGCACTTGAAATCCGCAGACAGCTTGAACAGCGTGGCGCAATATTCCAGACAACAATTGATTCAGAGGTCATCTGTTATGTAATAGCAAGGGAAAGACTTAAATGTCATACCGTAGAAGAGGCTGTTGCACGTACAATGCAGGTAATCGAGGGCGCATATTCTCTGCTTGTAATGAGCCCGAGAAAGTTAATTGCCGCTCGTGACCCTCACGGATTCCGTCCGCTTTGTATGGGAAAATACAACGATTCAATTGTTTTTGCAAGCGAAAGTGCGGCGCTCGACGCCTGTGGTGCTGAATATATCCGGGACGTTGAGCCGGGTGAAATTGTCGTTGTCAATAACGACGGTGTTCAAAGCATTAAACCCGACTTCGGCGATAAGAAAAAGTCACTCTGCATTTTTGAATATATTTATTTTGCAAGAAGCGACTCCTTTATCGACGGAGTAAGCGTGTACGAAGCAAGAAAACAGGCAGGACGAATCCTTGCAAGGACTTATCCCGTTGAGGCTGATATGGTAATCGGCGTTCCCGAATCGGGAATTGACGCTGCAATCGGCTACAGCGAGGAGTCGGGAATACCGTACGAAAAGGCAATTGTAAAGAACAGCTACATCGGCAGAACATTTATCAAGCCGAGCCAGAAGGAACGTATGAAGAGCGTTAAAATAAAGCTCAACCCAATTGCCGATATGGTAAAGGGCAAGAGAGTTGTTATGATTGACGACAGTATCGTGCGTGGCACAACCGTTGACAGAATCGTCACAATGCTTCGTGAAGCAGGCGCAAAAGAGGTTCATATGCGCATCAGCTCACCACCGTTTATGTGGCCCTGCTATTACGGCACCGACATTCCCTCACGTGGCGAGCTTATTGCCTGCAACCATACAATTGAAGAGATTACAAAATTAAGCGGTGCCGATTCACTCGGATATTTGCCTGTTGAGTCGCTCCACGAGATGATAAATTACGCCCCGATAGGATTTTGTGACGGTTGCTTTACCGGCAATTATCCTGCTCCGATTACCAAAGAAACCTTCAAGGGTAAGGAACGCGGCGGAATGAATTTTGACAAAAAGAAATGTTAAGTAAATCCAAATTTTGAAAGGATGTATATAATGGAAAAAAATACATATGAATCACCCTTGTCAGCACGTTACGCAAGCAAGGAAATGAAGTATATATTTTCTCCCGATAAAAAGTTCAGAACATGGCGCAAGCTCTGGATTGCTCTTGCAGAGTCCGAAATGGAGCTTGGACTCCCGATAACACAGGAGCAGATTGACGAACTCAAAGCTCACGCTGACGACATCAATTACGAAGTTGCACAGGAGAGAGAAAAGCTTGTTCGTCATGACGTTATGTCCCACGTTTACGCTTACGGCGTTCAGTGCCCAAACGCAAAGGGAATTATCCACCTCGGCGCAACCTCTTGCTATGTAGGCGATAATACCGACATTATCATAATGACAGAAGGCTTACAGCTTATCAGAAATAAGCTTGTAACCGTTATACGCAACCTTTCAAAATTTGCCGATGAATACAAGGCTCTTCCGACTCTTGCATTCACTCATTTTCAGCCTGCACAGCCAACAACGGTAGGCAAGAGGGCAACACTCTGGATTCAGGAGCTTTTAATGGATTTGGAGGACGTTGAATATCAGCTTTCAAAGGCAAAGCTTCTCGGCTCAAAGGGTACAACAGGCACACAGGCAAGCTTCCTTGAACTCTTTGACGGCGACCACGAAAAATGTAAGGAGCTTGATAAGAAGATTGCCGAGAAAATGGGTTACAAGGCTTGCTTCCCTGTATCGGGACAGACCTACTCAAGAAAGCTTGACTCGCAGTTCCTTAATGTCCTTGCAGGAATCGCACAGTCAGCGTCTAAATTCTCAAATGATATAAGACTTTTACAGCACCTCAAAGAGGTTGAAGAGCCGTTTGAGAAGAATCAGATAGGTTCTTCGGCAATGGCTTATAAGCGCAATCCTATGAGAAGTGAGCGTATCGGTTCACTTTCAAGATACGTAATGTGCGACGTTTTGAACGGTTATTTCACAACCGCTACACAGTGGTTTGAAAGAACTCTTGACGACTCTGCAAACAAGCGTCTGAGCATTCCCGAAGCATTCCTAGCCGTTGACGGTATTCTTTCACTCTATGCAAACGTGGCAGACGGACTTGTGGTTTATCCCAAGGTTATCGAACAGCGCTTAAGAAAAGAGCTTCCGTTTATGGCTACCGAAAATATTATGATGGACGCCGTAAAGAAGAGAGGCGCAGACCGTCAGCAGCTCCACGAGAGAATCCGTGTTCACTCAATGGCGGCTTCAAAGGTTATCAAAGAAGAGGGCGGCGAAAACGACCTTCTTGAGCGTATCGCAAATGACGAAGCCTTCGGCGTAACTCTTGAAGAGCTTGAGAACATTCTCCAACCTGAAAAGTACACAGGCAGAGCAAAGGAACAGACAGAGGATTTCTTAAACGACTTTGTAAACCCCGTACTTGAAAAGTACAAGGATATTGAGTCCGACAAGCCTGAAATTAACGTATAATAATTTATGCAGTTTCAGTAAATGACTACTGCAAGAAGGAGTTTAACTATGGTAAAAGCAATTGTAGGCGCTAACTGGGGCGACGAGGGTAAGGGTAAAATTACCGACGTTCTTGCCAACGACAGCGACATCGTAATCCGCTTTCAGGGCGGGGCAAACGCAGGTCACACTATCGTAAATGACTACGGAAAATTCGCTCTTCATCAGTTACCGTCAGGTGTTTTTCATCAGAATATAACAAACATCATCGGCAACGGCGTTGCTTTCAGCGTTGAAAATTTTGTAAAGGAAATGGCTCATCTAAAAGAAAGAGGAGTTCCCGAGCCGAATATCATCATTTCCGACAGAGCACAGATTGTTATGCCTTATCACGTTGCGTTTGACTGCTACGAGGAAGAACGTCTCGGCAAAAATTCTTTCGGCTCAACAAAAAGCGGTATCGCTCCGTTCTATTCCGATAAATATTCTAAAATCGGTTTCCAGATTAACGAGCTGTACGATGACCCCGATTCTCTCAAAGATAAAATTCATCACGCTCTTGAAATCAAAAACGCAACGCTTACAAACCTCTATCATAAAGAGCCTATTACGGAAGAAGAGGTTTTCGATAAGCTTATGGAGTATAAGGAGCTTCTTGCTCCGTACGTAGGCGACGCTTTCACCTTTATTCATAAGGCGCTTAAAGAAGGCAAGAACATCCTTCTTGAAGGTCAGCTCGGCTCACTTAAAGACACCGACTTCGGTATTTACCCGATGGTTACTTCTTCAAACACAATCGCAGGCTACGGCGCAGTCGGCGCAGGTATTCCGCCTTACGAAATCAAGGATGTTATCACCGTTGTTAAGGCTTATTCAAGCGCAGTCGGCGCAGGTGAGTTCGTTTCCGAAATCTTCGGTGAAGAAGCAGACGAGCTTCGTAAACGTGGCGGCGACGGCGGCGAGTTCGGCGCAACAACAGGCAGACCCCGTCGTATGGGTTGGCTCGACCTTGTTGCAACACGCTACGGCTGTATGGTACAGGGTGCAACACAGGTTGCATTTACCGTTCTTGATGTTCTCGGTTATCTAGATGAAATCCCCGTATGCGTTGGCTATGAGCTTGACGGCGAGGTTATCGACTACTTCCCGTCAACAACAAAGCTCAAGAGATGCAAACCCATTCTCAAAAAGCTCAAGGGCTGGAAATGCTCAATTTCAGGAATTACTGAATACGACAAGCTTCCCAAGGAATGCCGTGAATACATTGAGTTTGCCGAAAAAGAAATCGGCGTGCCGATTACAATGGTTTCAAACGGACCTGCAAGAAGCGATATAATTTACAGATAATATTTACAGAGGCTGCCTCAAAGTGTCTAATTTTGAGACAGCCGCTTGTTAATAGAAAGGATGATGAGAGGATATGAGTAATAAGGAAACTGTAATTGTTCTTGACTTCGGCGGTCAGTACAATCAGCTGATTGCACGCAGAGTACGTGAATGTAAGGTTTATTGCGAAATTCTGCCTTATACGGTTGATATTCAGAAAATCAAGGATATTGCTCCAAAGGGTATTATCTTTACAGGCGGTCCCAACAGCGTATATGACGAAGCTTCACCGCACTATACACCCGATATTTTCAAGCTCGGAATACCGATTCTCGGAATTTGCTACGGTTGTCAGCTTATGGCTTATTCGCTTGGCGGCGTTGTAACTCCCGCAGCAGATAATTCATCAAGCGAGTACGGCAAGACTGAAACTAAATATAATACAGACGATGTTCTGTTCAGCGGACTTCCCGAAAGCGGAATTTCGTGGATGAGCCACCGTGACTATATCAGCGAAGTGCCCGAGGGTTTCAGCGTTACTGCAACAACTTCCGTTTGTCCCACAGCCGCAATGTCCTGCCCTGATAAAAAACTCTACGGCGTACAGTTCCACCCCGAAGTAAACCATACAGAAAACGGTAAAGATATGCTTAAATCCTTCCTCTATGACGTTTGTGAGTGCAAGGGCGAGTGGAAGATGGAGAGCTTTATCGACACAACCGTTGCTCAGCTTAAGGAGCAGATAGGCGATAAAGGCGTAGTTTTAGGCGAACTGCACCTTGCTCTTAATCAAGGCACCGTTAAACGACCAGCTGAAATCCTTCA
>CAMKNF010000041.1 GCA_946414115.1 uncultured Ruminococcus sp.
CCTTTCTCGGAGTTTGATTATCTGAATTTCACGCTCGAAAAGAACGCCGCATATGATAAATGGATTGTGACAAACTACGGTCAGGGTTGATTTGTGCTGAAATAATCGGCGTTTTCGTAGGAGTGCTCCACCTCTTTTGAGTATAGGCAAAACAGCTTTTCAGCCTCGTATTCATCAGTCAGAAGCGCACCGCCGATTACGACATATGCGCAGTGTATCCGCTTTGCAGTGCACATTACGTCCATACTGTCAACGGCGGTCAGAAAATATCTGTAAATGTAATAGAGTGACATACGCTCGAACAAATCGTCAAACCTTTCTGGGATTTGCTCGCCTGCGTGTTCTGATGCCTTGCACAGAATTTCTCTCCATTCGTCAGTCATAATGTCAAACTCTTTGTGCGCATTAAATATTTCTGATGATGACTTTTTGTTAATAATATACGTTGTATAGCCTTTTTCAACAGCAATATCGGCGTTGTAATCGAAATCGTCAATCGCATTCTGTACCCTCTCGCAAAACTGCACAGCAACATTCAGCCTGCCCGAAAACGGCAGGCTTTTGTCTGTAAAAATAGCCTTCAGTTTCTCCCTTGCGTTAAGCAGAAAACGCATAAGCTCTGCACTGTAGCCGCAGTCCGAAAAGTCCGAATCGTAATTTGTAAAATCGTCATATGCGTTGTCGGTTGCAAGTATCAGCCGAGCCGCCTCGGGGCAAGCAAAGGAGAGAAGATGCTCCGAAAATGCGGTGTAGTCCTGCGTAATCCTCGGAAATTCCCTGCACGTTTTGCAAAGGTGCTCTTCTCCGAGATTTATGTAAATGTCGCAAAGCTCGTCACTGTTCCAGAACGGACATCTTTCGTTCTGCGAAACGAAAATTCTGTCGCCGTCGCTGTCAATTTCGGTCAGCCTTTTCAGCTTTTCACCGAACTCACCGCCGACGGTTTTGTAAAATTCATTCGTTTCATCGTCCACAACAACGTCCCAGCCCCTGCAACAGCTGTCAGGGCATTTGTCGGCAATGCACCTGAACTTTTCAAAATAAGACGGGTAAATATTTTTCATCAAATCACGTCCATTCAAGCGTCAGGAAAAACTGCTCGTATGCGTCGTCCCAGCCGTCAATTCCGTTTACTCCGCCGCCGTTTACACTGCGAAGCTTGGCATCGTTTGAGTCCTGACCTGCGGCTAAAAGCTCGCCGATAGCTACGTTGTAGCCCTTGCTTTGGCAGAGATTGCAGAAATCCTCGACGGGATTTTCACTGCTTTTTGTTTTAATCAGCTCTGCTTTTAAATTTTCATCATTTTTTGCGTCCTTTAACAGACGTTCAAGTTCAAATTCAATCATATTTCACTCTCCAAACTAAAAAAGTCGGGCAACCGACTTTGCGGTTATACCCGACCTTTATTCCCGATTTACGTGCCGAGGCACTCGGCTTATTCGATTGAGCTGTCGAGATATTCCATAAGCTCCTCGTCGTCCTTTTTCTGCTTATCCTTAACGATAAAGAAAGCGGTGAGCGCAGCGGAAAGAGCTGCAACAGCTGATACGATGCCGATAATCCATACTAATTTTTTATTCTTCATACTGAATCCTCCAATTCATTGGGCGCAAGAATTTATTTAAAACGCCATAGTGTAGTATTATTTGCTTATTATGTAATTATATTCTAATCACTTTTTATAAAAAAGTCAACAGAAAAACAAAAAAAGCAGAGAAAATCTCTGCTTTAAGTGTGTTTGTTATTAGTGTGAACGACTTACGCTGAAGCGTTGAGTCTTTTAGCAAGAGAAGACTTGCTTCTTGCTGCTGTATTCTTGTGAAGAATACCCTTTGCTGTTGCCTGGTCAATTTTCTTGATAGCAAGACGAACTGCCTCTGTTTTGTTGTCAGCGTTAGTGTCAACAGCGATGTAAGCCTTTTTGATTGCTGTTCTCAAAGCTGATTTTGTAGCCTTGTTGCGAGCTGTTTTAGTAGCGATAACCTTTACACGCTTTTTTGCAGATTTAATGTTTGGCATTGTCCCACCTCCTTAAAATATCGGTCATATGGGTATTATAATACCACAAAACCCTTTAAAACGCAAGTGTTTTTCAAAAAAAACTGCGAATTTTCGCATAATTTACGCAAAAAATATTTTGATAACAATATGTAGTATATGCGATTAATTTCAATTCAATATAACGCTTAAAAATTATCCGATAAATTTTATTTTCCGTTTCCTCTGCGCCTTGAGAGGATATATGCCCCGACAATTAAAACAAGGAAAATACCGAGCACGACCTTGTAAACAATTCCCCAAGTGCCTGCAAACATACCAATACCGCTGTAGGCGTCAAGCGCATACCAGACGGTCATAAACACGAAACAGGCTGAAATCACAAAAGCGTAAGCGGCTTTCTGCTTGATTCCGACTGCAAGGGTTAGTAGTGCAAGCACGCCCCATAATATAACGTAAATGGTCTGCATAAAGGTTACCTCCGAATAAAGATACCAATATTATATCAAAAAAACCAACGTCTGCCAACGTTGGTTTTTGCTTTGCTGCCACTCCAATACCAGCAAAGAAGTGAGCCGATTGAATATAATCTTCTCGTTTCGCCTAAACATATTATATCATACGTCAAAGGCTATTTCAAGTATATGCATAAAATTAATTTATATTACAATTATTGAATAAAAATTGAATCTGATTATAATTTATGATATACTTTTTACGTTGCCACCCCTATACAGGCACAAAAGGGGGTGAGTCGCTTGGAAACTCTTCTTTCTTTTATTACTTCTGTTATGGCAAATGTAGTTGCCTGCTTCATTTGCAAATGGCTGGACAGAAAGTAACGCTTGGCAACCGGCCTGAGGTTTAAGCCGCCTCGCACAAACGGCATAGAAATCCCCAACGTCGGCCAACGTTGGGGATTTCGCTTTTTGTCACTTGGACTTATCTTCTTTCTTTTGCCTAATCGTATTATATCATACGTCAAAGGCTATTTCAAGTATATGCCGTAAAATTATTTTTATTCCATAAAACCGATTAAAAGCGTACCAAAGCGGATAATTATATTGCATTTTTTTCCTTTAATTGTTATAATATAATTTATAGCACATTAGCTCATTTGCTGAATTTCAAGGGAGGAATTACACTATGTGCAAGAAAAAACCGTTTTATATCACAACGCCTATCTACTATCCTTCGGGCAATCCGCATATCGGTCACTGCTACACAACAGTTGCCTGCGACTCTATCGCCCGCTACAGACGAATGCAGGGCTACGACGTAATGTTCCTTACGGGTACGGACGAGCACGGTCTGAAGATTGAGCAGAAGGCTGCCGAAAAGGGCATTACTCCCAAGCAGTACGTTGACGAAATCGTAGAGATTTTCAAGAGTCTGTGGAACTTTATGAACATCAGCTACGACAGATATATCCGCACAACCGACGATTACCACGTTGAAACGGTGCAGAAAATTTTTAAGGAGCTTTACGACAAGGGCTACATCTACAAGGGCGAGTACAAGGGCAAATACTGCACTCCCTGCGAGAGCTTCTGGACGGAAAGCCAGCTTGTGGACGGCAAGTGTCCCGAATGCGGACGTGAGGTTGTCGAGGCAAAGGAGGAGGCTTACTTCTTCAAAATGGCTCCCTTTGCCGACAGAATTGAAAAGCTCCTCACCGAAACCGACTATCTCCAGCCGAAAACACGTGCCGTTGAGCTTGTAAACAACTTTATCAAGCCCGGACTTGAGGATTTGTGCGTTTCAAGGACAAGCTTTACCTGGGGTATTCCCGTAACCTTTGACGAAAAGCACGTTGTTTACGTGTGGATTGACGCACTTTCAAACTATATCTCCGCTCTCGGCTATCAGAACGAAGCCTTTGACGAGTTCGACAAATACTGGCCGGCGGACGTTCATATGGTTGCAAAGGACATTATGCGCTTCCACGCAATCATCTGGCCTGCAATGCTTATGGCTCTCGATTTGCCGTTGCCGAAGCACCTTGCCGTTCACGGCTGGATTACCTTCAACGGACAGAAGATGTCGAAGTCGCTTGGCAACGTGGTTGACCCGTTCATTCTCGGCGAGCGTTACGGCGCAGACGCTATCCGCTACCACATTATGCGTGAAATGGCTCTCGGCGCAGACAGCTCGTTCTCGAACGAAATTATGATTAACCGCATTAATTCAGACCTTGCAAACGGTTTAGGTAACCTCGTTTCACGTACCGTTGCAATGGTTGAAAAATACTTCGGCGGAACACTCCCGACCGAGCGTGAAAGCGGAGAATTTGACGATGATTTAATCGAAACCGCAACGGCTCTGAGGGCAAAGGTTGACGCCTTTATGGACGAAACACAGCTCAACAACGCCCTTGCCGAGATTTTCAAGGTTGTATCACGTGCGAACAAGTATATTGACGAAACTGCACCTTGGGTTATCGCAAAGGACGAATCGAAGAAAGCAAGACTTGCTACTGTTCTTTACAACCTGCTTGATACAATCAGAATTGTTGCAACTCTGCTCTCTGCGTTTATGCCCACGACAATGCCGAAGGCGTTGGAGCAGATTGGTGCGTGTGAGAAGTGCGCAACCTACGACAATGCCGACAAATTCGGCATTCTGCCCCCTGACGTAACCGTTAAGAAGGGCGAAGCTCTCTTCCCGAGAATTGACGTTGACAAGGAGATTGAGGAGCTTAACTCAATCATCAAGAACAGCTCGGGCGAGGACGAGGAAACGAAAAAGCTCCGTGAGGAAATCGAGGGCATTGCGCAGATTGGAATTGACGACTTCTGCAAGGTTGACTTGCGTGTGGCTGAAATAAAGGCTTGCGAGCCGATTAAAAAGGCTAAAAAGCTGTTAAAGCTGACAGTTTTTGACGGAGTAAAGGAGAGGACTGTCGCAAGCGGAATTGCAAAGTACTACAAGCCCGAGGAGCTTGTGGGCAGGAAGATTATTCTTGTTTCAAACCTTGCACCTGCAAAGCTCTGCGGCGTTGAAAGCTGCGGAATGATTCTTGCGGCAACGTGCGGCGAGGACGTAAAGGTCATTTTCGTAGACGATATGCCGGCAGGAGCAAAAATCAGTTAAGCCGAGTACCTCGGCAGGTAAATAAAAACAGGTCGGAGCATCGCACTAAAGTGGTGCCCGACCTGTTTAATTCGGAATTCGGAATGCGTAATGCGGAATTAATGTAAACTCCACTTCTGATTTATATTTATCCATATATGTTGCGGCGAACACAGGAAACGTCTGTATTACAGTCGTAGGGACACGGCGTGCCGTGTCCGTAGTGATTATCAAACGTAACCGATTATATAAACGTTATCGTTAAAACCAAACGAGTTCCTACACTTCCCATTCACAAAAAAACCGCTCGGAAACACACCGAACGGTTTATTTTATGCTCTTTTTAAAATGTATCGTACAGCAAAGCGTTTTACCTGCTTTTCTTTGAGCCACAGATACGCCGCCGAGGACAGCGCAATCGGTACAAAGCAGAACCACACGCTCATTGTTCCGAGGAACACGCTTGCAACACACGCAAGCGCAACGCCCGAATGAAATCCGAGGAGCGTCATCCAGTAAAATCTCGCCTGTTCGCCCTGTTTTTTATCTTTGTCGATTATGTATCTTGTCAGCGACATTACAGCAATACGGAGGTTGTTCGTTGAAAAAATCGTTGCGCTGGCGTAGCCTGCCGCCGTTCTGTAGGCGTTCCACTGAATCGGCATTACAAAAAGTATCGGCAGAACTGCAATGTAGTGATTCGCAATATTCGGAAACAAGCCGATAACCACCACCGCACAGCTCGTCATAACAAGGCTTATCAGTCTTAAGTCGTGCTTGATGAATTTCTCCGCAAGCACGTAGAACACGTTGCCCAGAATGTACGTAATCAGCGCAAGTACAAGGAACGCAAGCGCCGAAAAATCTGCACTGAAAATCTTGCATACGATGTGAATTAAATTAGCAGTCTGTGCGTTGCCGAAAAAGTCGCAGTGATTGAAAATTGCGTAGCCGCCCATAAATCCGCCGATTGTGCTTACGGCGTAATGCAGCAGCTTTTGCCTTGAAGCTTTTTCGTTCATCAAATTACTTCCTTAATCTTTTTCGAACTTTATTATATCACATTTTTCGACTTTATCAAGGGAAAAACTGCTGGGAATATGCGCAAAAAAAGCCCGAAATTCAGTAAAACTGCAACTTCGGACTTTATAACCTGCAAAATTATTCGTTTGCGGATTCTTCTTTTTCTTCTTCAACTGTTTCAGTTTCAGCGGATTCCGAAACCTCGTCGGTATCCGTTTCTTCGGTTTCGTTGTCGAGTAAATCAGCCTCAACTCCGCCCTCAAGCACGCTGTTTTCTTCAATAACGTCAGAGCCTTCAACCTCATATCCGCTGAGGAAGGAGTAGGGAATACCGTAGCCGAAAGCAACGCAGGCAAGCGTTACAATAACGTTGAGTCCACCGTTCTCTGCGGCGAAAATATCGTGAAGAGGAAGTCCCGGAGCGACAGCGGCAATGATTATATAAAGCGACGGAACTACAAGAACAAGCAGCGTTACAAGTGAAAAACGCACTATAGCCTTGCCGTCGCCAACTCGTGTTGCGTAGAAAAGCAGAAGTCCGAAAACAACATAGAGTGCGATTGAAACAATTGATCCTACAACAGGTTCAAGCGTTTTTGTAAACTGTGTAAAGAAATGTGCGCAAACGATAAATGCAATGATGAGGAATGCCGAGAAAAACAGATTGATAGTTTCTCTTTTATCAGGTTTTTTCAATTTAATAACCTCCGAACATAATTTTTATCTATTCTATCAAGCAAATGTGACAGTTTTGTGAAAATTATAAGTGAATTCATTAATTAATTTTCAATTAGTCAAATCACTTGCACTTTAACGCAAAACACGCCCAGCCGTTCTCGATATGCTCTTCGATAACGTCAAAATATCTGCTTACCGATTGCTTAACCTCTTCGGCTCTTGTGTCGATAATTCCGCTCGTGATGTAGACTGCGCTGTCCTTCATAAAGTCACGCACGCCCTCGGACAAAAACATAATAGCGTCTGCAACGATATTTGCAAGCACAATGTCATACTTGCCCTCGACCTTGTCGGTAAAGCTTCCGCAGATTGCCGTGTAGCGGTCGGCAACGCCGTTGATTTCGGCATTCTCGGCGGCAGTTCTTACGGCGGTTTCGTCAATGTCAACGCCGACCGCACTGTCTGCACCGAGCAAAAGCGTTGCAATCGAGAGTATTCCGCTTCCGCAACCGACGTCGAGCACCGTGTCGCCCTTCTTCATATACTTCTCGCACATTTCAAGGCAAAGACGGGTTGTTTCGTGACTGCCCGTACCGAATGCAAGACCGGGGTCGATGTTCAGAACGATTCTGCCGTTTGCGTCGTAGTCGTCACGCCAGCTCGGACGGATAAGCAGTTTTTCGCCGACCTCAATCGGATTGAAATACTTTTTCCAGTTGTTGCGCCAGTCCTCCTCGGCGCAGTCGAGAAGCTCGATTGTATGCTCAATTCCCTCGGCGTTGTAACGCTCGGAAAGGAATGCTACAGCCTCGGACGGCGAAACGTCAGGCTCAAGATAGACGTGAACAAAGGCTTTGTTTCTGTCTTTTTTGAGCAAATCCTCGTCAATGAGGTCGATGTGAGCGATGTCCTCGACCTCTTGTTCAAGGTTTGTGTAGTCCTCGATGTATATGCCGTAGGGCACGACCACGTTCGCAATATCGCTTGCTTTGTCAATGTCCTTTGCTTTTACGGCGATTTTGATTTCAGTCCAGTTTTCCATAGGTTTATCCTTATAATATAAATGTTATTAAAACGAATTTTGTAATTGTATCGGACGTCTGGGAAGCCGTCCCCTACGGAAAGGTTTATTTGTAACGATAATGTTGATATAATTGGTAGCGTTTCATAATCACTGCGGACACGGCACGCCGTGTCCCTACGACTGTGACACAAACGTTTCCTGTATCGCCGTAGGGGACGGCATCCTTGACGTCCCGAAACGTCACCTATTTATCAATTTAAAATTCGGGCAACCGTTTTATCCGAACAATCCGATTTTTCCACTCGATTTGCCAGCGGTGGCACACCGCCGAATTAATCAAAAAGGTCTTTCAGCTTGTCAAAGAAATTCTTTCTCTTGACGTAATTCTTTTCCGAGGTTGTGCCGTCAAGCTGTTTTATAAGCTCCTTCTGCTTTGCGTTGAGGTTTTTGGGAACTTCAATCGTCATTCGGACGTACTGGTCGCCCCTGCCTCTGCCGTTTAAGTGCGGTATGCCCTTGCCCTTGAGCTTGAACACGTCGCCCGGCTGTGTGCCCTCGTGGACGGTGTAGGAAACCTTGCCGTCAAGCGTGGGAACTACAATTTCTGCGCCGAGAGCCGCCTGTGCAAAGGTAATCGGAGTGTCGCACCATACGTCGTCGCCCCTGCGCTCAAAGAGCGGATGAGGACGGACGTTTACATAAACGTGCAAATCGCCTGCCGGTCCGTTGTTGTAGCCTGCGTTACCTCTGCCGCCTACGTTTAAAATCTGCTGGTCCTTGATGCCTGCCGGAATTGTAACGTCAACAGTCTTGCTCTTGCGCTGTCTGCCCGAGCCGCCGCACTTGCGACAGGGATTGTCGATGATTTTGCCCTTGCCGTGACAGGCGTCGCAGGTGCGCTGTGTCTGAACAACGCCGAACGGAGTTCTCTGATTTATCGTCACCTTGCCCGAGCCGCCGCAGGCTGAACAGGTTTTTGGCGAAGAACCTGCCTGTGCGCCTGTTCCGTGACATTCACCGCAGGTTGTAACGCAGTTGTAGCTTACGTTCTTTTTACAGCCAAATGCCGCCTCTTCAAATGAAATGTAAACGGTAGCCTCAACGTCACTGCCACGCATAGGAGCGTTGGTGTTGTTTGAACGTCTGCCGCCGAAGCCTCCGAAAAAGCTTGAGAATATGTCGTCAATGTCGATGCCCTGACCGAACGGACTTCCGCCGCCTGCGCCTGCACCGAAGTTGGGGTCTACGCCTGCGTGACCGAACTGGTCGTAACGGGCACGTTTGTCCTTGTCGGAAAGCACCTCGTAAGCCTCGTTGACTTCCTTGAACTTTTCCTCGCATTCCTTGTCACCCGGATGCAAATCAGGGTGATATTTTTTGGCACTCTGTCTGTATGCCTTTTTTATTTCATCGTCGCTTGCGCCTTTTTGAATGCCAAGCACCTCGTAATAATCTCTTTTTTCAGCCATAAAATACACTCCCTGATAATCAATTTACAATTAACAGTTAATAATTAACAATTAATTTAGGGAACGGTCTTGACCGTTCCGTTTACATATAAGTTAGCAGTCGTCCTGCGGAACAGTCAAGACTGTTCCCTACACTAAAAATAAACGTTACCGATTTATCAACTTAAAAATCGGGCAACCGTTTTGTCCGAACAGTCCGATTTTTTCACTCGAAATGCGTGCCGAGTCACTCGACCTCGACAAAGGAGCTGCCATAACTAACAGCTCCTTTGATTACGCTATATTATACTATAATTAATTGTTGTCGTCAACGTCCTTGAAATCAGCGTCATAAACATTCGGGTCGCCGCTGTTGTTCGGCTGAGCACCGCCCATATCGGGAGCACCGGGCTGGGGATTTCCCTGCGGAGCTGCCTGCTGATAGAGCTTTGCGGATACGTCATAGAGAGCCTTCTGCAAGTCGTCCTTTGCAGCCTTCATCATATCTGCATCGTCCTTTGAGATTGCCTCTTTAAGAGCGGAAATCTTTGTGTTGAGTGTGTTCTTGTCGCCGTCAGCAAGCTTGTCGCCGCTCTCGTTTACGAGCTTTTCAGCCTGATAAACCATATTCTCGGCTTCGTTCTTTGCGTCAACTGCCTCACGGCGCTTCTTGTCGTCAGCGGCATACTGCTCTGCTTCCTTAACAGCCTTGTCGATGTCTTCCTTGCTCATATTTGTTGAGGAAGAAATTGTAATCTTCTGCTCCTTGCCTGTGCCGAGATCCTTTGCGGAAACGTTTACAATACCGTTTGCATCAATATCGAATGTAACCTCAATCTGCGGAACACCACGCATTGCGGGAGCGATACCTGTAAGAGCGAACAGACCGAGCTGTTTGTTGTCACGTGCGAACTCACGCTCACCCTGAAGAACGTTGATTTCAACCTGCGTCTGATTATCAGCGGCTGTGGAGAAAATCTGGCTCTTCTTTGTAGGAATTGTTGTGTTTCTGTCGATAATCTTTGTCATTACGCCACCCATTGTTTCAACGCCGAGCGAAAGGGGAGTAACGTCGAGAAGGAGAAGTCCGTCAACCTCGCCGCCGAGTACGCCTGCCTGAATAGCCGCACCGATTGCAACACATTCATCGGGGTTGATTCCCTTGAACGGCTCTTTGCCGATAAGCTTTTTAACAGCTTCCTGAACAGCAGGGATTCTTGAAGAACCGCCAACCATAAGAACCTTGTCAATCTGACCAATCTGAAGTCCTGAGTCGGAGAGTGCGGAACGAACAGGTCCCATTGTAGCCTCTACGAGGTCGGAAGTAAGCTCGTCAAACTTTGCTCTTGTGAGTGTTAAGTCAAGGTGCTTCGGACCTGTCTGGTCAGCAGTGATAAAGGGAAGGTTGATTGAAGAGGTTGTAACGCCCGAAAGCTCAATTTTAGCCTTCTCTGCGGCTTCCTTTAATCTCTGCATAGCCATTTTATCCGATGAAAGGTCAATACCTGTTTCTGTCTTGAAGGAAGAAACCATCCAGTCGATGATTCTCTTGTCGAAGTCGTCGCCGCCGAGACGGTTGTTACCTGCTGTTGCAAGAACCTCCTGAACGCCGTCGCCCATTTCGATGATTGAAACGTCGAATGTACCGCCGCCGAGGTCGTAAACCATAACCTTCTGGTCGTTTTCCTTGTCAACGCCGTAGGAAAGAGCAGCGGCTGTCGGCTCGTTAATGATTCTCTTTACATCAAGACCTGCAATTTTACCTGCGTCCTTTGTAGCCTGACGCTGTGCGTCTGTGAAGTATGCGGGAACTGTGATAACAGCCTGTGAAACTGTTTCGCCGAGGTAAGCCTCTGCGTCAGCCTTGAGCTTCTGAAGAATCATAGCAGAAATTTCCTGCGGTGTGTAGTTCTTGCCGTCGATTGTTACCTTGTGAGCAGTACCCATTTCTCTTTTGATTGACGATACTGTTCTTTCGGGGTTTGTGATAGCCTGACGTTTTGCAACCTGACCTACCATTCTTTCGCCGTCCTTTGAAAATGCAACTACGGACGGAGTTGTTCTTGCGCCCTCTGCGTTTGCGATTACAACGGGCTCGCCGCCTTCGATTACTGCTACGCAGGAGTTTGTTGTACCTAAATCTATACCTATTGTCTTTGCCATAATAAATTCCTCCAGTAAAATTATGATTTGTATTTTTATTAGAATTTGTTATTTATTTAAAAATTATTAATTCCGAATTACGCATTCCGCATTCCGAATTAACAATTCGCTACCTGTACCATTGCGTGGCGGATTATTTTGTCGCCGATTTTGTAGCCTGTCTGGAACACCTGTGCGATTGTATTTTCGCCAAGCTCCTCACTTTCAACCTTTGAGATTGCGTTGTGAAGATTCGGGTCGAACTCATCGCCGATTTTTCCGAACGACTCAATCTTGAGCTTTTCAAAGGACTTGTCAAGCTGATTTGAAATAAGCTCAATTCCCTTGATGATTTCGGGGTCTGCGTTTGCAAGGTTGTCAAGCGCCATTCTTACGCTGTCGGCAACGGGAAGAAGCTCCGTTACTGCCTTTGCGGTAGCGTCATCGTAAATCGAAAGCTTTTCGTTTGCGGTGCGCTTGCGGTAGTTGTCGTACTCTGCGGCAAGGCGCATATATTTGTCCTTTTGCGCCGCAAGATCTTCCTCAAGCTTTTTAACCTTTTCGTCGTCTTTCTTGCTCTTTTTGCCTTTTGTTTCCTCAACCTTTTCGGCTTCGGCTGTATTTTCAGCTTCGGCTGTTGTTTCCTTATCGGTTTTGGTTTCCTTTACTTCTTCGGCATTTTCGCACTTTTTCTTTGGCATTTTTATCCTCCTTTAAAGGATTATTGATGTATGTCTGTAAGCTCGCCTATCAGCGTTCCGACCGTATCGGCTACGCTCTCGAGAATTGAAATCACTCTGCCGTAATCCATTCTCACAGGTCCTACAACCGCAAGCACACCCGACGGCTTTCCGTCAACGGCGTATCGGGTTGAAACGACCGAGCTTTGGGCAAGCTCCGTTCTGCTGTTTTCATATCCGATTGAAACCGAGGTGTCAATCGGGAGATTTTCAAGCATTGTGGCAAGGTCGTGTTCGTTGTTCAGAAACTCAATCACGCCTCTTGCTGTCAGAAAATCAATATCGGGTGTGAACATCAGCCTTGTGTAGCCGCTGTGGCAAACGCTGATTTCACGGGCGGATTTTGCACCGTCCATAATCGCCATAAGCACTCCCGGCATAAACAGCGAAAGCTCGCCGAAGCGTGCCGCCGCAGTCTGGATAAAAGGCTGATTGATTGACGAAAGCTTAACGCCCGAAAAGGTTTTGTTGAGTGCCTTGTCAAAAACCTCTAAAATTTCGGGGGTGATGAGGAACTCGCACCTGAAAAGCTTTGTTTTGATAATTCCGTTTGAGGCAATCACAACAGCCATCGCCGTGTGAGAACCCGTCTGGACAAAGCTGATTTTGTGAACTCTGCTTTCCTCGCCGTCAGGCGTTGTGGCAACCGAGGCAAGGTCTGTGAGCTGTGAAATAAGGTCTGACGCACCCTGAAGAATACTCTCGGGAGAATCGGCGCTGCGGTAAAGCGTAGCTTCAATGTACTCCCTGCCGCTCTGCGATACGGGCGTTACCTTCATTATGCTGTCAACGTAGTAACGGTACGCCTGCGCAGTGGGCACACGCCCTGCCGAGGTGTGCGGCTGAACAAGAAAGCCCTTGTTGGTAAGGTCAGCCATCTCGTTTCGCACCGTAGCCGAAGAAACGTCAAGTCCTGTTTCGTTTATCAGCGACTTTGAACCGACAGGTTCGCCTGTGCGGATAAAGCTTTCGACAATCGCCGAAAGGATTTTCTGTTTTCTCGCAGCCAGCTCCAT
>CAMKNF010000042.1 GCA_946414115.1 uncultured Ruminococcus sp.
CCACCGAGATCTACACTCTTTCCCTACACGACGCTCTTCCGATCTCTGCCTTAACTCCATAAAACCCCTGTTCGGAGAATACCACGTTTTGCCCTTTTCAAGGCTTTTGATGCCCTCATCACGAATATGCCAAGGTGTCTGGAAGTCAGGCTCGCCGATACTGAGTGATATTACGTCGTCCATTTCATTTGCAATATCAAAGAATTTGCGTATTCCCGACGGCTTTACGGTTTTTATATGGTCGTTTAAATATTTATCGTAATCTATCACAGGATTAAGTTCCTCCCGTCGGTGCGGTCGCCAAAGTCAATAAGGTTCATTCCTCTGTCCTTGTAGCGGCGCATAATAAAGTGTGTGCCTGTTGAAAGCACACCGTCGATTGTAGAAAGCTTTTTTGCAACAAACATAGCAATATCCTGCATTGTTTCGCCTCTTACAATCAGTGCAAAATCATACGCTCCCGCCATAAGATAAACCGATTCAACTTCTTCAAAAGCCATACAGCGCTCTGCCATTTCGTCAAAGCCTGTTTCCTTTTTAGGCATTACTTTAAGCTCTATCAGAGCTTCAACATCGCCGTCAGCAAGCTCGTCACGGTTTACAACAGCCTGATAGCCCTTGATGATGCCCTTGTTTTCATACTCTTTAATCTGTGCTTTTATGTAATCCTCGGGTTCGCCGAGCATTGTTGCTATTTCACCGGTGGTAAAGCCGGAATTTGTGCTTAAAAGCTGTAACAGTTTATCCATAATTCTTCCTCCTGTTATTTTTGTATAATTATACCGCCTGCATTGCAAGCTTGTCAACCGTATTAATAAGATTTGTACATATTGAAGTTGCAACGCAATAAAGCTCGTCAGAATCATCTGTAATATTAAGTTCAATGTAATCCGTATGCTTTTTAAGCGTTGCGATTACAGAATTATCAACGTCAATTATGCTGAAATTACCCTTTGCGATTTCTCCGTTGATATGCCAGTTATTACCGTAATAGTAACCGAGTATTCTGTTTGATGAAATAATCATAACAAAGGTGATGTGGTGCTTTCCTGCCTTAAAAGCAAAGGTGTGCGTGCCGACAATCGGGATTTTACGGATTTTCAGCACCGCTTTATCTGCACTATCCGAAACGATTAATTTTGAAACAGACTTACTCCCTGTAAAAGACGCTTTGTACTTTTCATTTCCAAACTCGTCATATACCGTAAAGCAGGATTTGTCGGGAGAAGTGTTGCGTTTTATAAATAGTTTCATACAATCACCGCTGTAATTTTTAATGCTGAATCAAAACAATTAAGCGTTTTCAAGCTCGTCAAGCCACGCCTTTACAGAGGCGTCACTCGGCATTCTCCAATCGGAACGTGGTGACAGAGTAACAGAGCCTACCTTTGGACCGTCAGGCAGACAGGAACGCTTGAACTGCTGACTGAAAAATCTTTTGATGAAAACAGTGAGCCATTTTTTGATGGTTTCTTCGCTGTATTTATCCTTAAAGGAGAGCTTAGCCATATAGTATATTTTACTCGGAGCGTAACCGAAACGTACCAAGTAATATAGGAAAAAGTCGTGAAGCTCATACGGACCGACAACGTCCTCGGTTTTCTGTGCGATTTCTCCGTTCTTATCGGGCGGCAACAATTCGGGACTGACGGGAGTGTCGAGAACGTCAAGCAGTACTTCCTTTAAAGTGCCGTTTGATTTCTGTGCTTCATAAGCAGTAAGGTAACGCACGAGAGTTTTGGGGATTGAAGAATTTACTGCATACATACTCATATGGTCGCCGTTGTAGGTTGCCCAGCCGAGAGCAAGCTCGGAAAGGTCACCTGTGCCGATTACAAGACCGTTGTACTTGTTTGACAAGTCCATAAGAATCTGCGTACGCTCACGAGCCTGTGAATTTTCATAGGTTATATTTGTAACGCTTTCGTCGTGACCGATGTCGGAAAAATGCTGACGAACTGCAAGAGTGATATTGATTTCTTCAAATGAAACTCCGTATGCCTCGGCAAGCTTTTCTGCGTTTGATTTCGTGCGCTTTGTTGTGCCGAAGCAAGGCATTGTTACAGTGTGGATATTCTTTCTGTCGAGTGAGAGCATATCAAATGCGTGAACGCAGACGATAAGCGCAAGAGTACTGTCAAGTCCTCCCGATAAGCCTAATACTACGTTCTGAATGCCTGTATGCGCAAGACGGGTTGCAAGACCTGTTGCCTGAATTGTCAGGATTTCCTGACAACGGTTTTCAAGGTCGCTTTTGTCAGAAGGAACGAAAGGCGTGCAAGGGAATGTTCTTGTTAATTTTGTATCACGCTTTTTAATATCAAAATCTTTGCTTACATAGTAATATGAATCCCTGTCAGGGATATAACTGATATAGGTATTGGTTTTTCTGCGTTCGCTCATAAGACGTTCAACGTCAATATCTGCATAGGTAATTCCGTTATTAAAGCGACAGCTTTCGGAAACAATCGTTCCGTTTTCGGCAATTACATTTTGTGCAGAAAAGACCATATCGGTTGTGCTTTCACCGAAGCCTGCGTCACAATAGACATAGCCGCAGCAGAGCTTTGCACTCTGCATTTTTACAAGGTCGCGGCGGTACTGAGCCTTGCCGATTAAATCGTCCGAACAGGAAAGGTTGCAGATTATTGAGGCTCCGCTCTGTGCAAGTTTTATTGACGGTGACTCGGCTACCCACAAATCCTCGCAGATTTCAACGCCGAATGAAAAATCCTCCATATCCTTGCAGACAAAATATTGCGTATCGGAAAGCTCAATCCAACCATCTCCGGCATAAACAATATGCTCTTGAACATTCTTTCCGCTTGTGAAGTGTCTTAACTCATAAAACTCACTATAATTCGGGATATTTACCTTTGGAACTGCACCGAGAATTTCGCCCTTGCAAATTACAACACCGCAGTTATAGAGCGACTGCTTTACAGCTATGGGAACTCCGATTACAAAAACTATGTCGAGGTCTTTCGTTTCGTTTTTTATCTTCAAAACGGCTTTCTCTGCCGCCTTAAGCAAGGTGCTTTGTAAAAACAAATCCGAGCAAGTGTAGCCTGTTACGCAAAGCTCGGGAAACACAAGCAAAGCCGCTCCGTTTTCATATGCCTCTTTAACGCAGGATATTATCTGATTTGCGTTGTATTCGCAGTCTGCCACTCTGATTTTCGGCGTTGCCGCCGCTGTTTTTACAAAACCGTATTTCAAATCTATCATTCCTTATACAAATATATCCGCAGGATTTTTACCCTCCTACGGATATTATAACTCATTTTACAATATTATACAAGCATTAAAGAAGTGTTCTTGTAAGACGTTTTCTGTGGAAAAGATACTGCGTTTCAAGCATCGGCTCGAATTTTGCAATATAACAGCTCATATATCCCATCATAAGCCAGAACCACATAACCATAAAGGAGATGTCGTACAACAGCGCTTTCTCGAACATAGCATAAATCAGATATGCAAACAGGAAAGCAAACAAACAGGGATAGACATCGTTGCGGAATGTCTTTTTCTGCAAAAACAAATGCTGTGCCGAATGCTTTGCAAAGCGAAATCCGAAAATACCGAACAATAGAAATCCGATTATTCCTGTTGATACAAGAATTGTAAGATAGCCGTTGTGCAAATCGCTTTTGTGATAGGAGTAATTCAGAACTCCGTTTGAGTATTCCTCACTGTAAAAGACTATATTTCCGTTTGAAATTCCGATAAAAGGAGAAATTTTAAACAGATTTATTGATTCTTTCCAGAGCTTGAAACGCCCGCTGTCGATGTTTTTGTTTTCGTGACCGAAGGTAACGTCTTTCTTATCCTGCGGATTATCCGTTTCTGCCGATGATATTCCCGAAGTTATATCTTCTTCACCCATAATTACACTGATTATAGAATTTGTTTTTGAGAGAACAACAGAAAAACCTGTCTGACAAATTGTTCGCAGCATCAGCGCAGAGGAAGCTAAAAACGCACCTACAACTACAAGTGCAATTATTTTGAATATTATTTTAGAGGCAGACAAGCCTGTTTTATCTGCAAAAAAAATGTATATTAAATATACTATTGCATATGCAAGTGCAAGAACAAGCGACGCATTTGAGTCGCAGAGAATAAGCGAAAACAAATTTGTAGCAATACAGGTAAAAATCCAGATTTTACTTACTCTCGGCTGATTAACGGATTTCATCAGCTTTTCTTTATAGAGCATATGACAGCAGACTATTGACACTACCGAAACAAAGCCGAGCAGGTTGGGGTTGACATAAACACCTGTAAAGCGGTTTTCATAGATTGTGAATTTAATCCAGTACCACTCAAACGTAACTCCGAACATAAGGCAGATAATTCCGATTATGTTTGCAACGGTTGTGACGTAGACAATGAATCGAGCCATTGAATAAAGCTCACTTCTGAAATCAAAATTTGGTTCTGTATGCATTCCGTAAAACACAAAAAAGCACACAAAAACATGAAGAAGCATTATTAGGCTGTATAGAATTGTTGCAGAGAAGTTTATTATAATTGACAACAGAGAGAAAACAAGGAATGCACCTACCCAAAGTCCGAAACGAAGCTTGAAGAAGGTGTTGTTTACACGCTGATTGTAGACTGCAAGTCCTACTCCCCATACAAATAGAAAAACAAGAAGAACGTATGCGGGAATCTGAAGAAATGCGATATTACAGAAAAATAAATCAGCTATGTAGAGTTTTCTGAAAAGCGAAGAATCCTTTAACTTTTCTTTAACAGCAATCATTTTTATACCTCTTATCAGCAGAAAACCTCTTTGACGGTTTTAAGCATTAGCTTTAAATCAGAACGAAATCCGAAATTTTCGGTATATTGTAAATTGTATTTCATTTTTTCGGGAAGTATTTTTTCGATATATACCTTGTCTACGTCCTGCTCCGAGCTTAAAAGCTTTTCCTCGTCCTTGTACATAATTGACGCAAGGGAGGTTATTCCGGCAGGAATCAGGAGGGTTGCAAGATATTCGGGCTTATATTGTTCTACATACTTCGGCACTTCGGGACGTGTTCCCACAACAGACATACTGCCCGAAAGCACATTAAAAATCTGCGGAAGCTCATCAAGACGGTATTTTCTTAAAAATCTGCCGACCTTTGTCACTCTTGAATCGCTGTCGGTAGTGACAAGCGAACCGATTTTATCGGCGTTTTCTACCATTGTGCGAAATTTAAGAATTTTGAAATTTTTTCCGTAGGTTGTAACACGCACCTGTCTGTAGAAAACAGGACCTTTAGAGGTTGCTTTAACTGCGACAGCTATAATGATAATAGGAATAATAAGTACAACAAGCAGCATTACGGCGAAGATTAAATCAGTACTGCGCTTGAGCACAAGACTTCCTGTTTTTTTGGATAGAATATCATAATAATATTTTACTTCCTCGCACTGAAACTGCTTTGGAAGCTTATCAAATGATTTCATGCCATATCTCCTTATAATAAGCATAAATATTGCATTTTACTATGATATTATATATCTTTTTAAAATTTATTTCAATTATTATTTCAAAATCTTAATAATTTACGGCATAACGTAAAAACCGACGGTATGCAACCGTCGGTTTTTAGGTAATTTTATGGAGTAATCAAGCACATAGAAAGGAAGTTGTCAGTTAATTAATGTAAGATAATCTTTATCTTGTCTATACTATACCACACCCATTGTTTATTGTCAACACTTTTTTTAAACTTTTTTTAAAAATAATATGTTAATTATTTAATTATTTATAAATGACTAAACCTCTTGACTAAATGCTTAAAAAAATGTAAAATTAAATTAGCAAGGAGGCATACGCTATGAACAACGAATACAATCCGGACCTTGTCACATTAATCAGTGACGAAGGTGAAGAAATTGAATTTGAAATCCTTGATATAATTGAAAACGATGAAGGAAAGTTCTATGTACTCTACCCCTACTATGCAGACCCTGCTGACGCAGTGAATGACCCGGGTGAGTATTATATATTTGAAGTTCAGGAAATTGACGGCGAAGAAGAGCTTGCCGAAATTGAAGATGACGAAAAGCTCGACAGAATTGCCGCAATCTTTGAAGAGGAATATAACAAAGAACTTTTTGATGAGGATGAGTAATTTTTTATTTCTTTTAACATAATATAATATTAGGATTTAATTAGATTTCAGTATTAATTGACTTTAGTCTTTTTCCTGCCCGATACGCGAATGATTTTAAAATAACCCTACAACTCTTAAATCGGGAGCTTAGCTCTTTAAGCGGTGTGCAGACCTCCCGTGTTCGGAAGAAGGGAGCCTGAAGCTTAAAGGCGGGCACCCACCTGCTTTTTCGTAGGCAGGTTATTGTTTAAATCATACGGTCGGGCGGGATTTTTATTGTTTATAATTTTCCAAAATTTACTATAGAGTTATTAAAATATTTAGGAGTAAAAATATATGAATGTTTCAGTTCTCGGATGCGGCAGATGGGGCAGCTGCATTGCATGGTATCTTGATAAAATAGGACATAATGTACTTTCCTGCGGTCTTGCCGACGCACCTGAATTTATTCAGCTTGAAAAAACGCACAAAAACGACTATCTGACCTTTCCCGATTCAATTGAAGTATCCTCGGATTTGGAAAAAGCTTTAGGCAGAGCGGAAGTAATTGTTATTTCAATTTCTTCTCAATATCTGCGTTCTTATTTTGAGGACATTTCAAAGTACAACCTTGACAACAAAATTATTGTGCTTTGTATGAAGGGCGTTGAAGCTACAACCGGCAAGCGCCTCAGCGAGGTTGTCGGAGATTTTGTTGACGAAAGCAAAACTCCTATTGCCGTGTGGGTAGGTCCCGGTCACCCTCAGGATTATGTAAATGGTATTCCGAACTGTATGGTAATCGACAGCAAAAATCAGGCTGTAAAGGAAAAGCTTGTCAATGAATTTACAAGCGAGCTTATCCGTTTTTACCTTGGTACCGACTTAATCGGAAGTGAAATCGGAGCAGCCGCTAAAAATGTAATAGGAATTGCCGCAGGTATGCTTGACGGTCTTAACTACACTTCCCTTAAGGGTGCGCTAATGGCACGAGGTACAAGGGAAATTGCAAGACTTATAAAAGCACTTGGCGGAAACGAAATGAGTGCATACGGACTTTGCCACCTCGGAGATTACGAGGCTACGCTGTTTTCTCCTTGGAGTCATAACAGAAAATACGGCGAGGACCTTGTTAAAGGAATTAAGTTTGAAAAGCTTGCAGAAGGCGTTATGACTTCAAAAGCCTTGTACAAGCTTGGCTGTGACTACGGAGTTGAGCTTCCTATTGTTGAGAGCGTTTATAACGTTTTATTTAATAATGTAGACGCAAAAGAGGCTTTAGGACAGCTTTTTGTGCGCTCGGTAAAAAAGGAATTCTAACAGGCGGAAATGATAATGAAAAATAAAGGAACTAAAAATAATAATTCAAAAAAGAAAACTACAAACGGCAAGAACTCTACAGTTAAAACAATCAAAAAGCAAAACACGTTTGAATATCTTATTGTAAACATAATATGTATGTTCTTGTTTGTTGCATTCGGATACATAGCAATAATGAGCTTTTTGCAGACAAGCGTCTTTGACCAGTCGGCTTATTCAAGCGAAAAAATTATTTATCAGATGGATAATATTGCACTGAATATTTTCTGCACAGCTGTTTTTGCAGTTTTTGTGTTTAAAATGAAAAAGCACTACGATTTCTTTGCAAAAGTTAATCTGCGTTTTATGGAAGTCGGACTTGTAGTTTACACAATTCTGCTTGGCTTGATATGGATTTTTTCCGTTGCTTCAGTTCCTGCCGCAGACAGTCAGAGCGTATTTGAAACAGCAACAGGTGCGGCTGTCGGTGATTATACATCAATAACCGGAAACGGAGAGTTTTATAACAGCGCATACTACAACGGTCACGCTTACTATAATTACTATCCGTTCCAGCTTGGATTTGTGTTAATAAGTGAGATGGTTTACAGAATTTTCGGCATTTCAAGCTCTATGCCTGTACAGGTTATTAACGTAATCTGCGTCGCTGTTGCATATCTCGGCATTGCAAAAATCACAAAGCTTGTTTTTAAAAAACGTTCAATTGAATTTATTGCAATTCTTCTGCTTGCAGGCTGTTTTCAGCCGATGCTTTTCAGCACATTTGTTTACGGCAATATCATCGGAATGTGCTGTGCAATCTGGGCAAGCTACTTCCTGATAAAATATTTTCAGACTTCGAAGTATTTACTTCTTCTCCCCTGCGCAGGACTTCTTGTCCTTGCGACAATGGCAAAATACAACAATATGATTTATCTCGTTGCGTTTGTAATTATGCTGATAATTCATACAGTGAAAGAGAAAAAATGGCAGAGCATTGCGTTTGCACTTGCACTCTGCATTGCAACAGTAGGAATAAATAATCTTGTTATTTTAAGCTATGAAAGCCGTGCAAACACTAAACTTGCCGACGGCGTATCGCAGACTATGTACCTTGATATGGGACTCAACGATTCATATATGGCTCCGGGTTGGTACAACGGAATTGCGCTTGAAACATATAAGAACAGTAATCTTGACAATAAAGTTGCCGACCGGAGAGCGTGGAACGACATTATGAACAGATTAGATGTTTTCGGAACAAATCCGGGATATGCAATTGACTTCTTCGGCAAGAAAATTGTCAGTCAATGGAATGAACCGACCTTTGAAAGCATATGGGTGAGCGAAGTTAAATCACACAGCTATAACGTAAACTCAATAGGCAACGGAATGTATAACGGAAGTTTGGGACAGTTCTTTGAGCTGTATTTCAATCTGTATATGCAGATTCTGTATATTCTGTTTATGATAGGAATTTACTGTTTGTTCCAAAAACGCAGGACAAATATTGAAACAGTTTTGCTTCTTCTTGTTGTTCTCGGAGGATTTGGGTATCATCTTTTGTTCGAAGGAAAATCGCAGTATATTCTGACATATATCATTCTGCTTATTCCGACTGCGGCATTCGGAATGAATACAATTCTTGAGGGTAAATATACGAAAGTAAAAGAAGTTGTAGGAAAGCTGAAAGCAATTCCTGAAAAGAAAAATGCATAACTAACAAAGGCTGTAATGCTTGGCAACTTACCAATACGCATTGCAGCTTTTTTTAAAAATCAAAATCATCAAAGCCTGTTTCTTTGAGCAAGCCTTCATAGTATTTTACATCATCGTCAGTATATGAGAATCTGTTTTGAAAGCCGCCCTTTACATTGACATTTTTTTCAATAAAAAATCTCTTGAACCACATCTGAAACCAAGAAACGGGCAATAAAAACGGTAATTTATTTACGTAGGGATAATGAACCGACATAAATTTTTTGTTTGGGAACAAGCTCCTTAAAAAATAGGAAAGCTTTGACTTCCTTTTGCCCTCTTTCTCGGCTAATTTTATCATCTTGTGCGAGTCTATCATTACTCCCGCATCAAGCCTGCCGAGCCTTGCACTAAGAAGAATGAAAACTTCCAAATCATCAAATGCAATCTTTTGCTTCTCGGGCGAAAACCAGTTGAAAGCAATTTCTCTTATACGTTTTTCAAAAGTTTCGAGTTTAAAAAGTCTGAGCTTTTCATTAAGATATTCAAAGTCAAATTCATCTTTATGATTACGATAATAGACGTAAGTGTCAAGCAACATTCTGATACTCAAACCGCCTATTCTAAAATGATTTGAATTGTGGACAAGCATATATAAATAGTGATCCTCAAGACTTAATTCATATGAAAAATCATAGCCTTTACGTTTTATAGAACGGTCAATTATATCAACAAGATATGGATAATAATATTCCCATTCGTGAACAAGCGTTGCGTGCATTTCAATGTACATATACGGCTTTTTTTGAAAATGATACTGATTATCGTCGTTATGCAAAAACTCAAAGCCGATTTCCGAAAATGCCTTTTTTACCACTTCAATCTGATTTCTGTCAAAAAGAATATCATAATCACTAATTGAGCGATAATCTGTGCGAGGATATTCATTTTTGATAAAATAGCCCTTGAGCGGAACATTTTTTATTTTGTATTTATCAAAGGCAGAAAGCACCTTTTCAATCTCATAGCTATGATTGCTGTCAATTAAAATTTCAGCATTAATATTCTCTTTCAGAATTTTAACAACATCATAATTTGTAAAATAATCCTTAGGCAGAGTTAAAACCGTATTTGAAAAAGCAGCGTCAAGTCCGCATATTTTTGCTCGTTTTAACAATCTTTGCCAGTTTATATTCTCATACGGAATCGGAGCAGGAGTTTCGTTTACAGCAGATGATAAAACGCTGATAAGATAGGAATATTCTTTTTTTTCAATTTCAGTCAACTGTTTTTTCATCTGATTTTTTATTTCCTTTTCCGAATAATTTTGATACTTTATTTACACCGAAACGATAAGAATGTCTGAAAAATCGGGTATAGAACCAGAAGTTGACATATAATCTGTAGCTGAAAGAATTTACACTGTACGCCTTTCCTTTACGGTAAAAAGCCGTCACAACGCCTATAATATCGCTGTCCTTTATTCCGTGCTCAAGCGCAAACTGATTGTCGCCGCAGAGCACATAGCTTCCGTCGGCATCAAAATTAACAATTCTGTGGAGAACATAAACTCCGTTGCTCCTCCTATAAAGCGGAATATCGAAAAGGTGCAGTCTGCCGCTTGGCTTTGAGAGTACTACAACGTCTTCACCGTCACGCAGCATAGGAAGCATACTTTTACCCTTCGGGGTAAAGGTCACCGTACCGCCGCTGTTTAATTTTTCAACCATTATATCAATAACATCATCAATTGCGACTTCTTTACTCAAGAATATCAGCACCCTTTACCTTTTCAATGAACAAATCAATGTCTGCTTCTGCTTTTTGCGGAGTGACTTCGTATTCATCAAGCATTTTACTGATAAGCTCTTCCCTGTCGGAACCGCTCTGCATAAGCTTAAAAAGAAATGCACCTGTTTCGTTAAGATTAATAATGCCGTTAAAATCAAGTGACATATTATTTACGGGAACTACAACGTAGGAATCTGCAACCTTGCGCAGAATAAAATCTTCCTTTATTTTCATAAAATCACCTGCTAAATTTAAATATTTTACAAAACCATTATAATATAGAGCAGAAAAAAAAGCAAGGGCATTGCAATATAACAATGCCCTTAAATGATATTAATGCCTATTAATTAATACATTCCGCCCATATCGGGTGCTGCGGGAGCGGCAGGAGCGGCAGGCTCTTTGATGTCGGCAACGAGTGACTCTGTTGTGAGTACCATTGCGGCAACGGAAGAAGCGTTCTGGAGAGCTGAACGTGTAACCTTTGTCGGGTCAACAATGCCTGCGGCTACCATATCTGTGTACTCCTCTGTAAGAGCGTTGAAGCCGTAGCCGACCTTGTTAGCCTTCTTTACGTTTTCTGCAATTACACTGCCCTCAAGACCTGCGTTTGCGGCAATTTGACGAAGGGGCTCTTCAAGTGCTTTAAGAACAATCTTTGCACCTGTCTTTGCATCGCCTTCGAGTGTATCAACATAAGCTGCTACAGCAGGGATAGCGTTCATACAAGCGATACCACCGCCTGCAACAATGCCCTCTTCAACTGCTGCCTTTGTAGCTGCAAGTGCGTCCTCAATGCGGAGCTTCTTCTCCTTCATTTCTACTTCTGTAGCTGCGCCAACCTTGATTACAGCTACGCCGCCTGCGAGCTTTGCAAGACGCTCCTGAAGCTTTTCACGGTCAAAGTCTGATGTTGTAGCTTCAATCTGCTGTCTGATCTGAGCAACTCTGCCCTTGATTGCGTCTTTATCTCCTGAACCGTCAACGATGATTGTGTTTTCCTTTTCAACCTTAACCTGACGAGCAGTACCGAGCTGGTCAATAGTTGTATCTTTGAGTTCAAGACCAAGGTCTGAAGTAATTACAGTACCGCCTGTAAGAGTAGCAATATCCTGAAGCATTTCCTTTCTTCTGTCGCCAAAACCGGGAGCTTTTACTGCAACACAAGTGAATGTACCACGGAGCTTATTGAGTACGAGAGTTGTAAGTGCCTCGCCCTCAACGTCCTCTGCGATGATGAGAAGCTTTCTGCCTGACTGAACTACCTGCTCAAGGAGAGGAAGAATTTCCTGTGTTGTGGAAATCTTCTTGTCTGTGATAAGAATGAGAGGATTGTCAAGCTCTGCTACCATTTTGTCTGTATCTGTTACCATATATGGAGCGATGTAACCTCTGTCGAACATCATACCTTCAACAACTTCACTGTAGGTTTCAGCTGTCTTTGACTCCTCAACTGTGATTACACCGTCTGTTGTAACCTTATCCATTGCTTCTGCAATGAGATTTCCGATAAATTCGTCCTGTGAAGAAACTGTTGCAACTCTTGCAATATCTTCTGTGCCTGCAACCTTCTGGCTGTTGTCCTTAACTGCCTTTACAGCAACGTCTACTGCGTCTGCGATACCCTTTTTAAGTACCATAGGATTAGCACCGGCAGTTACGTTCTTCATACCCTCTCTGATAAGAGCCTGTGCAAGAAGTGTAGCTGTTGTTGTACCGTCGCCTGCAATGTCGTTTGTCTTGATTGAAACTTCTTTTACAAGCTGTGCGCCCATATTCTCAAAAGGATCGTCAAGCTCAATTTCTTTTGCAATTGTAACACCGTCGTTTGTGATTAACGGAGCACCGAACTTCTTGTCGAGAACAACGTTTCTGCCCTTGGGGCCGAGTGTGATTTTTACTGTATCAGCGAGCTGGTCGATGCCCTTCATAAGAGCCTTTCTTGCGTCTTCACCATATGCAATTTGTTTAGCCATAATTAATTACCTCCGATAAAAATAATATATTACGATTATTCTACAGTTGCAAGAATATCCGACTGACAAACGATTGTATATTCTTCTCCGTCAATCTTAACTTCTGTTCCTGCATACTTGCTTGCGATTACCTTGTCGCCGACCTTAACGTACATTTCAACCTCGTTGCCGTCAACGATTCCGCCTGGGCCTACTGCAACAACTGAAGCAAACTGAGGCTTCTCCTGTGCTGCGGAAGAAAGGATAAT
>CAMKNF010000043.1 GCA_946414115.1 uncultured Ruminococcus sp.
TTAAATAATAATTTTGAAAATGCTAATTTAGAAAATAATACAGAAGAAACCAATACATTAAACTCAGATAAAGCGGAGGCAAATAATATGAGATTATATGGAAGAATTGAAAAAAGAAATACATATTATAATTTTTTTCCTCAATACAAAGATGAGAATGGCAATTTAGTTGCTATTAGTCAAAGCGAATTAGAAGAGCTATATCCTGAAAGAGGAGCAATTAATTTAGCATGGTCAACATATAATAGTAAATCAAAGAAAGAACTTGACGAACTTAATACCGATAATTCAGAAAGTAAATTAGTTGTTAATCTTTATGAAGTTAATGTAAATGATAATATTTTGGAACAGAATGATGATTTAACTTATAAAGTAAAAATAGATATTGAAAAATTATTGAAAAACAATAACGACCTAAATGGATTTATAAGGAACATTAATGAAAGCAAAATTTATAAAGTAGTTACCCCTGAAGACCAAAATATCAGCTTAAATGATTTTGGCAACAGCAGTATATACTTATCGGAAAAGAACTTGAATGATGATGAGGATGTTTTACTTGAATTTCAAAATAAATACTATGGACCTTTCAAGGTAAAAAACAGAGCTATAGACAATAAATTTTATGTTAAGGCAGAGGCAAATGCTCATAATTTTCTTATTAGTTATTATAATAAAGGACTTGAGGAGATTGTATTTGTAAAACAGGATAGTTATTATGAATCAAGTTTTACAAGATGTGCAAAAATTCATGGTAATCCGAAATTTGAGGATGTTGTACCTGATTATTTACTGATTGAAAAGTTAAATGATGTTGTTAATCTGCAACTTGCGTGTGAAAACTCTGAGGAGTTTTGCCGCCGTTGCACAAACTCACCATTCCTTTCTGATGTTTCTGATGATATTAAAAATTCAAGGATAGAAAGGGTAAAGAAATTATTATTATCGGCAGAAGGATTCGAAACAGAAAAGAAAAATTTGTTTAAAGCATTAATTGAAACATTTAAGGATGCGGGTTCAGCCGCTTTAGTTGATGGCATAGTTAAAGAAAGAGAGATATATAAAACCTTAGAAAAAGAAAATGATGATTTGAGCAAAGAAGTCGAAAATTTACAAAAAGAAAATTCACAGTTAAAGGAAAATAATACGACTTTTTCCAACAGCCAATCCTTAAATATTTCAAAGGATATAGATCGTTTATCATCAGAAAAAGAAAGTCTGGAAAAAGAAATTAATAGACTTAAAGATGAGAAAAATTTAATCGGGAATATAGATACACTAAATGAGCAAATAAATAAGTTAGAAATAAAAAAAGATGTCCTGAATGATGATGTATATAAATTAGAAAATCGTTATTCTAATGCCGGAGAAAAAGTTCATGAGGCTATTACAAAGGGATTAGATGATACAGCAGGAAAAGCGTTTGATCCATATCTCTCAAACGCTATGCTTAAAGCTGCGGCAAAATGGGATTTAAAAGAAGAAAGTGAAAATTATACAAACATAATAGAGAATGTGAGCGAATGTAAATCAGATGAACATACCGATACGGATTTAGTTGATTATTTAGTTGATTTTGTTCAAAAACGTCGTAATTACAAAAAGAATGATATTATAAATATTTATATCAGTATAGCGCAAAACTTTTTGACTGTGTTTTCCGGCGAACCCGGAATAGGCAAAACTTCTATTTGTAAAATCATTGCTGATTCTTTAGGACTGAATTCATTTGGAAATTCAAAAATGAATCGTTATGTTCCCGTTTCGGTCGAAAGAGGATGGACAACCAAAAGAGATTTGATTGGATATTTCAACCCTCTAACAAAAAAATATGATAAAAGTAACGGTAAGATTTATGATGCTCTTATGGTGTTGAATAAAGAAGGAAATAAATCTACATATCCCTATCTGATTATGCTTGATGAGGCGAATTTAAGTCCTATGGAATACTATTGGGCTGATTTTATGAGGCTTACTGAAGTTCGTACTGAACAAAATTCTAATGATTTTTATATTAATATTGGTACTGAAGAAGATTTATATGTACCGGAAACCTTACGCTTTTTGGCGACCATAAACACTGACCAGACAACAGAGCAGTTATCACCAAGACTTATTGACAGAGCTTGCATTATAAAGCTTCCAAACGATGTCCCTGTTAAAGAATATAATGGTGAAGCGGAGCAAGATTTATTACCGGTTAGTTTTTCTAATATATTAAACATTTTTGCAAAACAAACAGATGTAAATGAGTCGATTTCTAATGTTTTAGATAATATTTTTAGTTTATGCAGAAATTGCAATATGTCAATTAGTCCCAGAATACAGATTGCCATAAAAAACTATATTGCTGCTGCACAAATAAATATGGAAGACGAGACCGGTGTTCAGGCAAAAGAAAAAGCTTTGGACTATGCAATTCTTCAAAAAATACTTCCTAAAATAAATGGTTATTATGATAGCTATAAAACATTTTTTGAAAAATTAACTCAGATATGTGATGAAAACCACCTCTATATGACCAAAAAAGCTATTGACGATATCAAAAATATGCAAGAGCAGAATATGGGATATTGCCAATACCTTATATAATTTCAAGGTGTTTAACTATGATATTAAATTTAATACTTCATTCGAACAGTCATAGCGATTTTAATATTGAACTAAGTAGTGATTTTAACATATTTTCTGATGATTATGAATTACCAACAGCCAATAATTATATTTATAATGACAATCAATATACTTTTGAATTTCTTGATAAAAATATATTTATCAATGAGTTTGTTATTAATGACGAAATATATGATATTGAATCGCATTTAGATACTGAGAATTCTGTTAAAATAATTCTAAAAGATAAAAAGCCTTTTCTTGATTGCTTCGGTGCAGTAAAAATTGTGGCAGTTGTTAATGGTATAGAATACAGATCAGACAATTTAGCTGTATTGGTCTCAAGAGATAAAATTAATAATAATGTCATCAATATGGTTGATTTCATATATAATCATTGTGAAAAGTATTTATATGAAGAACATAAAAATTCGAAAATTTCAACAGGCATAAAGCCAAGTGAAATAGTATCGCTTGAATATAAGCTTAAAGTTTTAGGTGAAGTAAAGAATACTTATGTTCGCTGTTTTGGTGCAATTAATAATAATCCGTATAAGAAGCTAATACAAACGGATAAAGTTGATACTTTCAACAATTTACAGTCGGTATCACCTAAAACAATGCAATACATTATTCAGCACACTGATGAATTGGTACCTGTCAATTATAATAGTGGAATTAGAAGCAATAAGCAGTTTTACCAGCCTGTAAAAACACTGGTAAAGTCTTCTTGCTACTCAAAAAATGTTTATGAAAATTATGTACTGGTCGATTTTTTAGTTACTGCTATGAAAGAATTACAATTAATCAAAGATAATTTACAAGAAATTATTTTATGTTATAACAATGAAAAAGAATATGACGGATATATTAATTCATTTTACTGTATTTTTACAAAGAGTATTAACGCAATAAAAGAAGATTATTTGGAAAGAGTAAACGAGCTTTTAAATTCATTCAGAATAATATATCATAATTATTCAAAATCATTAGGCATAAAAGGAGAAAAATTGAAATATAAACCAAATTTCACACTTGTATTTAAGTCGATTATGCCTTATAGATTAATTTATCAAACAATAAACAAGTGGTTTTCATGCGGCAATTATGATTTAGGAAAAGATGAATTATTGCTTAGCTTTTTGTCAATAAGTAAAATTTATGAATATTATTGTCTTACTAAGCTGTTATATTTCATTGATAAAGACACTGACTTTGAATATATAGATTCTGAAAATTATAAATATGACACTTCTAATAAATATAACAATAATATCAGATGCAATAATACTTTTTATTTCAAGTCAGGAGAAAAGAAAATCACTGTATATTTTCAGCCTTCTATTTTCGATAATCTGAAGCAGCAGAATAATATAAATTTGTATAGAAATACGACCTGTGTTTACCAAAGCCCATGGAGACAGATTGATAATTCTGAGTATTATTATTTTCTTGAGGGGCACCACTATACACCAGACTATATCATTAAGTTGAAATATCAAAAAAAGACAAAGTACATCATACTTGATGCTAAATTTCAATCATTAGATAATGTAAAAAAATATGCGGTTCAAGAGTGTGTATTTAAGTACTTGTTTTCAATTTCTACTTTTAATTATGAAGATGATATAATTGGTTTGTATTTGTTATGTGGTAAAACGACTTCAGATGACTGCACGGAATATGTAAACAATATTTCTCGTAAATTTAATTTGAAAGCGAATCCTTTTGTTAAATTACTTGTAATAAGCGGCAATGATACAGAAAATATTGAAGCCTTGAAAAGCATTATTGACGATTTTTGATAAATAGTTTTAAATTTTGTCCATCGAAGATTTCTCTTCGGTGGGCATTATTTTTGCCTGTTTAGTTCTTAAAATCAACATTTCTGTCCTTATACTCTTGAAGAAAATTGTGGCTACGGACTTCGGTTTTTATTAATTGTTTTTGCCTATAGACATATCAAAGGAAAAGAGGTGTCTTATATGAATAAGGAACAGAAAACAAGTATTATACGGATGCGTTCAGATGGAATGACTTTTTCGGAAATAGCAAATCATCTTCAACTTTCAATAAATACGGTTAAATCATTCTATAGAAGAAATGTAAAAACTAAACCACAGCTTGAAACCTATATGCATTGCGGAAAACCGATTGAGTGAATATAGCGCACCAAACTGAACACTTTATATTTCTTGTATATAGCATAGGTTTGATGATTTTTAATCCATTGTTTTAAATTAGAATTATAATTTTTGTTTAATCAGTGATTCCTTAAAAATATGCAGTATTATGAACACAAAATTGCATTACAAAAATCAAATCCATTTTATTTTTATCGTACTAACCTTATGTAATTTTACTTATTTGATTAAAAGATTTAATTGTATTTAATTTGTAGTGAATTAGATAGATAATTCTTTAATAAAAAACTTGACATTTTTTGTAAACAGGTTTATAATACTTAATAAATCGAACAATAGTTCTATTTTATTCAAGCTTCTTTCCTTGCTTCCCCGTTGCGAGGTTAGAAATATATTAGCATTTATGGGAGTTGATTAAAAAAAGTGTAGTTTTACTTTCAATTGAATATGTATCAAATTATGTGAATAATGAAGTTAGTTCGGAAGGAAGATGGAAGATGAAAAAAACTAATTTGATAAAAACACCGAAAGAAAGAATTACGCTTGGTGAGTGCGTGAGAACGGAGACGGGAGAACCCGCACTCAAAGTAAAAAAGAGCAATAAAGATATGTATGAAACTATATCAATGAGCCAACTAATTGAACTTATGGTTTTGATGTCCAATCAAAATTAAGCAGAAAACCCAAATATGAGGTTTTCGCATTACAAAAAAATATAGCTCAACGATTGAGCTTAATCAAGATGAATTAAGCCGACACGAGTATTTTCAGAATTTCTGATTTTGAGATTTTGAAAATGTTCGTGTCGGCTTTTTGTTTTGTCATCAAAATATGAAATGAAAAATATTCAAGCCTGAGTGTACATCAGGGCGAGGATACAGATATTTGCTAAAAAGACCGAAAGGTCAAAAGCAGAAATCGGTACCCTTACCTTTGTATACTCAAAATTGCAAGGGCTGGTACCGATTGGTGCCAACCCTATTTTTATGCTTGCCCTGACTGTCCTCTGCGGAAAGGATACTAAATGTTTTTGCTATACTGGCAAGCTGTAATTGCAAAATATCCATAGCCTTTGGATTTTGATTTAACCCAAATTCAAAATTCAAAGGAGATTACAGTAAATGTCAAATAATGTTATTTTAGCTCTTGAGGAGCAGTTTAATAAGGATTGTAAAGTTATAAATATCAGATATGAATATGAAGGCTATAGCGGAAAAGAGAGGTACATCATAGCAAGCCGCCTTACAGAAAAGGAAATCTGGAATAAATATCCAAAGCAAGCGATACTATATGCACCGTTCGTCAGGGTGGATTTGAGTTTTATAGAAGTTCGTCAAAAGTATATCAATAACGAAGATAAGTTTTGCAAAAGAGCCAAGCGCACGCAAGACATTTTTAACTTTGATGAAACTACCGCTGTATTTCATAAGGAGCTTTTAGTTAATGATTTTGTATTGGAAAGCATTAACGAAGAGAAGGAATGTGAGTTACTTTCTACCCTTTACAAAGCTTTTGATACTTTAACAGAAAAGCAAAAATCAAGAGTTGTTAAGTATTATGTAAAAGATAAAACATTGCGAGATATTGCCGAAGAAGAGAATGTTAAATATCAAACAATAAATGAATCTCTTGAGGAAGCAATAAAAAAACTAAAAAATTTTTTCAAAACACCCTGACAAACGGGTACCCTTTGTCCAAATAAGTGAAGGGAGTAATTTTCCCTTAAATTTATGAAAAGAGGTAATGATATGACGAAAGGACATAAAGTCAAGCGAGGCGAAATATTCTTTTTTGACTTTGGTGAAACCCGAGGTTCTGTTCAGAAGGGATTTAGACCGGTGATTGTTTTACAGGCGGATGAAATCAATGTCCGTTCAACAACAACCATTGTAGCTCCTTTGACGGGAATCATTAAAAAGCCTTATTTCTTTTCTCATGTTTATATAGGAAAAAGATATAGGCTTGAAATTCCTTCTATGATACTTATGGAACAGATAACTACAGTGAATCAAAGTGATTTGAAGGATTGCCTCGGAAAAGTCACGGAGAAGGCACTAATCCGAAATATAAATGCTGCTTTGATGCGAACATTCGGAATTCGGCAGAATAACAGTATAAACACAGGCGATATACGTTGTTTATGCCAAAAGCACTTACAAGAATACAAACTTTTGCCGGATTTTATTATTAAGCGTTTTGATCCGCTCCAGGCTAAAAAGGATAAGTGTGACAAATGTAATGACCTCGGATATGATTATGCTTTCTTTGACAAGAAAGAAGTACTTAAAAAAAGAGGAGGAGCTATGGTGGGCAAAAATTAATCAAAATCGCATAATTGTCAAAGCCGGAAAATTCATTTAGAATAAATTTGCTGAATATTGGTCGGCTTTCAATTAGGAAATAAAATGTACTTAACGAAAGGAGAAACAAATGGATAAAGAAAAAAATACCAACCAAGAAACTGTAATGTTCGCTGAATACGGAGATATAGTATCCGTTGATGATATTATGAAAATGCTTCACATTGGCAGATCCGCAGTTTATTCATTATTGCAAAACGGTGTGATAAGAACGGTTAAGGTAGGAAGAAAATACATAATCCCGAAGCAAAGCGTTACGGATTTTATTAATTCAGGATTATATTAAAAACGCATAATTGTCAAAGCCGACTGATTAAGTTAGAATAAGTCTAATGAATATTGGTCGGCTTTCAATTTGGAAAGGAGATAGCTATTATGCCGACCACAGGATATTTAAGAGAGAAAAAAGGAAGATATTATGCTGTACTGAATCTTTATGATAGTACAGGAAAGAGAATTCAGAAATCCCACGCAACAGGCTTGCCTGTTAAGAATAATAAGCGAAAAGCAGAACAGATATTAAAGCAATTGTGTGTTGAGTATGACAACAAGAATTTAAACTTTTACTCCAACATAAAGGTTGCCGACTATTTCAAGAAATGGCTTGTAGCAATAAAATCAGAAGTTCGTCCTAATACTTATCGCAGCTATAAGGGAAATATGGAAAACCACATTATCCCTTACTTTGAAAAGCTGGGTACTGAGCTTCAAGAGTTAAAGCCGCATCAGCTTTCCGATTATTACAAATCAAAGGTAGGAACAATATCCGTCACAACGATAAAGCATCACCATCAAAACATATCAAAGGCTCTTGCCGATGCTGTAGAAAAGGGTTTAATATCAATAAATCCTGCAACAGCCGCCAAAACGCCAAAGCAGACAGAAAAATTCAAAGCGGAATTTCTTAACCGAGTGCAGATAAAACAGCTATTAGATTATCTTGAAGGAACAAGCATTTACCTGCCGACATATCTTTGTACGGTTTACGGATTCAGACGAAGCGAAGTGTTAGGCTTAAAGTGGCATAACATTGATTTTGAAAACGAAACCATATGGATTAGGGAAACCTTACAGCAGAGTACAAAGGAAATAAGCGGAGACAGTAATTATACATCATCCACAAAGACAGAAAGCAGTAACCGAACCTTGCCAATGATACCGCAGGTAAAAAAGATACTTCTTGAACAGAGGGATCGTCAGATGAGAAACAAAGAATTTCTAAAAGACGCATATATCTCAAATGACTATGTTTGTACCTTTGATAACGGTAAGGAAATAACGCCTAATTATCTGACGAAAAAATTTCATACGCTGATTGAGAAGCAAAACGATTTTCCGCAAATCAGATTTCACGATTTACGACATAGCGTTGCGAGTAATCTTTTGAATGATGGATTCACTACTGTTCAGGTTGCCGAATGGCTGGGACACAGCAGTTCAACAACCACACTAAAATTTTATGCTCACATTGACAAAACCTCAAAATTAGCAATTGCAAAAAGCCTGCAAGCGGATTGATTTCTACACTTTTTCTACAACATTTGAAGCCACTGTAAACACCAAAGTGGTGGAACTACGGTGGAACTGATTTGAAATTGAAAAAATCAGAAGAAAAACGACAAAAGAAAAAATCCTCAAAAACGGCTTGTTTAAGCCATTTTCAAGGACTTGTTTGTGGCAGGGGCAGAAGGACTTGAACCCTCGGCACGCGGTTTTGGAGACGCAATTTATACTTTTTATATGTCTTTGCTACGTTTTGCAAGTCATTATAAACGCAGATTTTAAGCCGTTTTCTTTGCGTATCTCGTAATATCTCTTTGTATGCCAGAATATGAATAAACACCAAATAAACACCAAGCTTACCGGATTATTTTCGTCTGCGGTTCTTTGCAACCAATACTAATTTTAGCAGTATCTTCGATTATCATGATTGATTTACTCCGTGATTACCCGAGAGTTGTTGTTTTTACTCGCTTTTCCGCAGAGGACTTGACAAACTGATTTTTTTGAATATAATTAAAATAGGTTAACAAAAGAAAACAGCCTGGTTTTTTATCATCGTATGTTTTCCGTAGTTAGCTTATTTTTAACAGCAAATTATTTTGTGTTTATTTGAAAAGGTCTTAATTCAGCCCGGCACTATGTGAAGGAAGTTGGATTATGACCTTTTCTTTTTAACTTGAATAATATACTTTCATATCAAGATATGTTATCGCTTTGCGAAAATGTGTATTCAATTCAGATGAATTTGATTTTATATATTCTTTTAATAAATTTAAGCATTCCTCATAATTAATTTTATCGTTACTATAGGCTTTGGATATACAGCTTAGATATTTGTACTTAGCTGATAATCTTGTCCCGAAAAATCTTTGTGAGATTGCTTCCGATTTCAGCATTTATTTTTCCTTGTATTTCAGAGGGTTTACTGTCTGTAATTGCTTGCTTCATCGCAATAATCTGACTTTTATTTACACCTATTACTTTGGCAATATTGAAAATCAATTCATCCCATGAAGGATAATTTTTTAAATATCTTTTACTTAAGCCTGAACCGACAAAAAGCATTGGAATTCATTGTAATTTCAAAAGGTTATACAGGCAATTGCTGTGAATATAAACTCGTGTTTTATTCTTATCCATTTTCCTCACCGTCAATTATGAAGTAGTGTTTGTTACCTGAATAGTAACGCTTATCCCACTATGCACATTATAGCGTAAGTATGTACGAATTTCAATATATAATAAAGAGTAAACATAATAATTAAAATCAAAAAATAACCCATACGATAAAACCGCCTGTACAAGCCAATTTTCGGCAGGTACAGGCGGTTTTTTTGCGTTAGCTAACAGCAGTCGTGTTTTGTTTTTTATTAAAAATATCGTCCAGCTTTTCTGCCGCTGTATCGTCCGATGACTTTATTGCGTGGGCGTATATTCTGCCGGTTGTTTCGGTGTTGGAATGACCGAGCCGCTTTGATACCGTTGTAATCGGAACGCCTGCGGCAATTTGTAATGTTGCATTCGTATGACGGAGAGAATGTAATGTTATGTACGGAATATCCGGGTGCGCTTTCATAAATTTTGAAAACCAGCTTGAAACGCTGTCGGGCTTCAACGGCTTGCCGTCACAGCTTGTGAAAATATAGTCCTCCGTGCCTTTCCAATAACTGCCGTATGACAGGCGTTGCTCCATCTGATAAACCTTGTATTCACGCAAATCATTTATCGCTATCTGCGAAAGCCTTATGCAACGCTCGGAGCTTTTATTCTTCGTCTTATCCTCAAAGAGTCCTCTGTCGGGAAGATATTGCAGGGAGCGGCAAATATTAAGCGTTCCGCTTTCAAAATCAACGTCAGACCATTTCAAGCCGAGTGCTTCACTCCTGCGCATACCCGTGAACAAAAGCAGTCGAATGAGCGTTCTGTGCGTTTCATCGGCGCTTTCCAACGCTTTGATTAATGCGTCTGCCTGAACCTCATCAATATACTTTGCCTCTTTAACGTCTGCCTGCGGCGTTTTTGTCCTGTCGCAGGGATTTGAATAGAGCACATTCCATTCAACAGCCGTGTGCAGAATTGCAGAAATTAACCTGTGATGGTGCAGTATGGTTTCTCCCGAAAGCGTTTTCTTGCCCTCACCGTCAGGGGTGAAAAGCTCCTGAAACGGTATTTGCAGAGCAGCGGCAAGCTTTTCCGCATTTGCAAGATTAATGTTGTTACCCTTGCGGATAGAAATCATTGTTGTGTTTGAAATACCCGAAAGGCGGCAAAGCTGTGCTGTTGTAAGGCTGTTTTGCCTGAGGTAATCGTCAATGCTTATTTTGCACTTGTACTTCGTATCAAGCCTTATTCCACCCTCTGCAAGGTTATTGTAAAATTCCCTCAGGTGCATCGGCTGTAGCCTGCAAAGCTTTATGTGACCTATTGCGGCATTTATGCGAGGCAACATACTTTCGTATCTTGCGTATGTTCGGGGGCGCAAATCCTTTTTACGGTCATTCATCCAGATTTCGGCGAACTCGGCAAAGCGTATGTTTTCGTCAAGCACCTGACCTTTCAGACAACGTTCCTCAAAGAGCGTTGCCTGCCGCTTCAGTTCTTTTTCAATTTGCTTTTCGTTCATATTCGGCTCGGGCTTCCAGGTCATTGTTTTGCGGATCTGCCTTTTATTCATATCATATCCGCAGGAAACCGTTATTTTGTAGGAGTTGTTTCTTTTTTGAATTGTTGCCATTTATTCATCACTCGATATTAATTCAGGGAACAGTGGTATTTCTTTCTGTTCCGAATCCATGTTTCTAAATTGTTGTTTAAGCCATAAACTATATAAATTTTTATCGATGATTTTGTTGTCATACAAGTTTTTGATTTTTAGCCAATCCTTCAAAAAAGTTTGTATATCATAATCAGCGATAGTTATGGTTGAAAACATGCGTTTGTTCTTCTTTGTTGATATATACCATTCATTTTTATTTTCGGATAATTTCTCAAAAGCTTCAGGTAAAGAAGTTTCGCAATCCTCAAGATAAAATTTATCGACTGTGATTTGCGCTTCGTCAGATAATAAAACAAGCTGTTTTACAAAATCAGAAACTTTGAATTCTTTTTTGTATCCGCATAGCCAGTCAATGGAAACATTTAAAGCACGGGCAAGCTTTAAAGCGTTGTCCAATGAAGGATTTTTGCCTTTATTTCCATCGAAACTTTCATATGCCGAAATTGTGGCAGAAGTAACACCTGATAGTTTACATAATTTGGCTTGTGTTAGATTTGCTGATATTCGTGCTTCTTTTAGTCTTTGAGCAAAAATTGTGGTATCCATTATGTCATCCTCTCATAATCATATAAGTTTATACTGTTATAATACTATTTTATAATTGAAATGTCAACTGTACAAATAAAAAATAAAAATGTCATACGTATTTTAAAAAAACACATCAAATGTGCCATAATAAGTGACTTTTTGCAAATTGATACATAGGAATAAAATATAATACGTTTCTTGAAAAATATAATAAATCACATAAAATATAGTTGACAAAAGCAAAAGCATGACTATAATAAAGATACGGAAAGTATTTAGATGTACCCATTCTGGTTGCTTTTCGTTTTATTTAGGAAAGAGTGAGTAAAAGTACATAAAATATGTGCGAACGTCTTTCCTTAAGTTTCTTCCTTTAGTTTTAGTGGAGTTTCTTAAGGATTAATGGAAAATTTTCGGAAAATTGCGTCTTTTTATGCAATTTTTTGGATTTTTGCGCCATTATTGGGAGACTTTTAAAAACTACAAGGAAGGTAATTACATATGATAGAACCAGGAAAAAATACAACTCCAAATAATACAAAGATACCAACAGTTCTCACCGTAAAGAACGCTGTCGAAAGAATTAAATCTGACTGTCCCGAAACTGCAATTTCAGAACACTTTTTAAGAAGTTTGATTAAAGACGGTGTTCTTCCCGAGCTAAAGGCAGGAAATAAACTGCTTATAAATATGGACGTGCTTGTAGAATACCTCACTAATCCGAATGCAGAGAAATTTCGCCCAAAGCCGAAAGACAACGGCATAAACGGAATTCGTCCGGTCGGTAAAAGGCGGTGATATTATGCATTTGAATGATATAGTATCACGCTTTCAAAGTCCGAAGAAGAACGGCAACAACAGCTTTATGGTGCGTTGTCCTTGCCACAACGACAATACGCAGAGCCTTTCAATCAGCGAGAAAAACGGTAAAATACTTCTGAATTGCTTTGCAGGGTGCCGCACCGAGGATATTTTACATTCAGTCGGACTTGAAATGAAGGATTTATTCACGGACAAGCCGAGTTTTA
>CAMKNF010000044.1 GCA_946414115.1 uncultured Ruminococcus sp.
TTACGCTTAACAGCATATCCTTGTATTTGCCGTAAATTTTCGTTTCAACTTCCATAATCGGACGTGGACCGACAATTGACAAATCACCTTTTAAAATATTGAAAAGCTGCGGCAACTCGTCAAGGCTTGTCTTCCTCAAAAACTTGCCGATTTTCGTAATTCTGGGGTCGTTTTCAAGCTTGAAGTTCTTTTTAAACTCCTCTTTTTGCTCGGGGGTGAATTTTTCAATAAGCTCCTCGGCATTCATAACCATACTTCTGAATTTGTAAATGCCGATTTTTTTACCGTTTTTGCCCACACGTTTGTGTACAAAAATAACGGGACCTTTGCTCGTTGCCTTTATCGCAATGCTTATAATAATGAAAAACGGCGAAAGCAGAATAATTGCTATTGCCGAGCAAATAATATCGGCAAACCGTTTTACAAAATCGTAAACAGGCTTGTTTGCAACATATTTACTTGTCACTTTTGCAGTATCAAAATTGCAGTTTTTCATTACTCAGTCCATTTTCCCTCGTTTTTTAGTCCAATATATAAGCGGATATAATTTATATCAACTGATGTTCAGCATAAAATTTTAGTATCCGTAATATCCGTAAGAATAATTTCCGTAACCTTTTTTGTACTTTTTCGTTTCAGCAGGCTTAACCTTGTTAATGATAATACCAAGCGTCTTGCCGCCCGAACGCTCAAGTGTTTCAAGCGTTTTGTTAAGCTGCGGGTAGGTTGTCGAGTTGTTTTTAACAACAACAACAACTCCGTCAGACGCCTTGATAATCGGAACAGCGTCAATTACGACGCCGATCGGCGGTGTGTCAAAAATAATATAATCGTAGTCTTTCTCTACCATTTTTACAAAGTCAGCCATAGCCTCGCTTGCAAGAAGCTCCGAGGGGTTCGGGGGAACAGCACCGTAGCATACTGCATTCATATTTGAAAGCTTTGTAGACTGAATAATCTCGTCTGCCGTACATTCGTCGTTGAGGTAATTTGTAAGTCCCGGCGTTGGAGCAAGCTTGAGTGCAGAATGAACGTGAGGACGGCGAAGGTCGCACTCAATTACAAGCACCTTTGTATCAACCTGCTGTGCAAGCGCCGACGCTACGTTCATAGCCGTAACGGTTTTTCCCTCGCCTTTTGACGAGCTTGTAAAGGCTATCTTTTTGCAACCCTTTTTTATTATTGAATACGCAATGTTTGTTCTTGCTGTTTTATAGGATTCCCTTATCTGAAAGCCGAGAGCTTCGGTATCAATTGAACGGTCGATTTTTGCTTTAGTCATTTGTAATCACCTCTCTGTTAGTCTTTCTGGGCTTGTGCCGCTTTTAAGTTCTTTGCAAAATACTCAAAATCGGGAATAGCGGCAAGCACGGGTATGTTGTTGATTGTAGTCATATCATCATCGTATTTAATCTTAACGTCAAAGTAATCACGAACAAAAGCGATAACAAGTGAAATTACCAGACCGATAAGCAAAGCGATGAGTACATTTCTCGGTACATTCGGCGAGGTCGGATTCTGGGGAGTAGTTGCTTCGTCAACAATCTTGAGCTTTGCGTTGTTGCTGAGCAGTTCCGAAATGGTACCCGGAGCTGTTTTTGCAACTGCGTCGGCAATGTTCTTTGCCTCGGCAGGACTGTCTGAAACAACGTCAGCCTTGAAAACCTCGGTGTTTTCAACACCGGTAAATTTAACCTTTGACTTAAGCTCGGTTGAAGTGTATTTGCTGTTGAGAGTTTTTGAAACAGCTTCGTAAAAATTATTTGTATCAAGAAGTTCTATGTAAGTAGCAACGAGCTTTGAAGAATAGTTGTACGCACTCAAATCCTCATAACCGCTGTTTGAGTTTTTGTAATCGGTGCTTACATAAAGCTTTACAGTTGCCGTGTAGCTCTTTTTAATAAAAAATTTGGTTATGAAAAATGAGCAGACGGAAAATAACAGTGAAGCAATTATAATGAAAATAAGATTTTTCTTAATTATCCGCAGTATGTCCTTAAATGAGATTTCCATAAAACAAACTCCTCAAATTCATTGTGAATTATTTACGCTGAATAACTGAAAATCAACGCACAAATTCCATAATACAATACGTAATTATATTATATAATAAAAATTGAGCTTTTTCAATCATATATCAAATAATTTCAATAAAAAACAAAAATAATGTCGAAATAACTTTGATTTAGTCAGTAATGCAAAAGAATTACTTAATCATTAAATAAAAAACAAATATTTTATTGTACAAAACAATTTTTCCTTATGCAGTTAATAAGTGGAGTTGACTATTATAAAATATAGGAAAAAACGACAAAATTCAACAGGAATATTATACCATCTGATAAAGTGTAAATTAATTTATAATGGAAAAATATTAATAATGTTAATAAAACAGTACACGCATCTATTAGAATTTTAAAAGGTAATGAATGTGGTGTATGACTTCGGAATGACGTTAAATAAATTAAGGAATAAGAAAAGGCTGTCGCAGGAACAGGCAGCAAAAAGACTGAAACTTACAAAATCCACTATAAGCGGTTATGAAAAAATATAATTATGCCAAGTATCGACACAATAACAACTGATAAATAAAGTGAATATATTTTGCGTTTTGTTGTCTAAATGATGATAATTTGCTCTGCAATTCCTTGAAAGTCATAATTTATTGTTTTGTGTTCAATAAAAATAAATTTTTTTCAAAATTTAGCAAAAAATGCTTTACAAATAAAAAAAGTAGTGATATAATTCGTTTATAAATAGTTTTGATTTATATAGTCGGTAATGTACATAAGATACAAAAGATACAAAATAAAATTAAAGGTGGTAGAAAATTATGAAAAAATTATCGGCAATTTTAGTTGCACTTGTTCTCGTTGCCGCTACTGCAGTTACCGCTTTTGCAGCAGGTATTAACAGCAGCGAGCAGGCTGTTCTTGATGAGCTCAAGACATCAGTTGCAATGAAGGGCGGAGAAATGGTTATCCCCACTGAATATGTTAATCAGGCTGAAAACTATTTCAACACAATTGATATGACAGAGGCACAGTCAAAGGACATTATCGCTGTTATCAAAGACGGTAAGAGTTTCCTTAATAATTCAGGTGCTTCAAATATTGCAGACCTTTCATTCGCTCAGAAGCAGGAGCTTCTTGCTTACGGTGAAAAGGCTGTTGCTGTTCTTGATATGACAATGTCATATGACAAGACAACTAAAAAGCTTACAATTCTTGACCCTAAAGGTGAAGTTGCATTCAGCGCAACTCCTACACTTTCAAAGACAGGTGCTGTTTCAGAGAACCCCATTAAGACAACAGGTTCTGATGTAAACTACTTCGGCTTTATCGCACTCGGTGCAGCTGCAGTTGTTCTCGTAGCAGGCGGCGCAATGTTTGTTGTAAAAACTAAAAAAGAAAGAGCTTGATTTTAAATGTCTGATAAAAAACGCAGACACAGGCATAAAAAATTTGATGGGAAGAGTTTTATAATTCTTCCCATTATCTTTTTGTTCGGAACCTATATTGTGCTTTATCTTGCACTTGCTCCGAGCTTTTCAACTATTTTTTCTGCGGCGGGGATGTTCTTTTCGGACAATAAAAAGGATTACTCCACCGAATATGAAAATATTTTTGTGCCTGTTTCGGAAAACTCAACTTTACCTACGGTAACAAAAGAAGATAAGAAATCATACGTAAAAAACGACGCTGTTGAATACCCCAACTACGGCAATCAGTTCGGCGAGCTTATCATTGAGGAATGCGGAATTGATAATAAGCTGTTTTTTGGTGACGGCGAGGTTGCACTGCGCAACGGAGTAGGAATTTACAATGGGAGTTTTATACCCGGTTACGGCGGAACAATTCTTGTTGCCGGTCACAACAACACCTATTTCAACGGACTGAAATACGCTGAAAAGGGACAAACTGTTGTTATCCGCACAAGCTATGGAAATTATGAGTACCGCATCACGGGTACGGCTGTAAAAAAGGCAACCGACAGGACTGCTTATGACTTAAATGCAGATTACGAAAACCTGATTATGTATACCTGCTACCCGTTTGACGAGCTTGGACTTACAGATTACAGATTTTTTGTTTATGCAGAGCTTGTTTCGGGTACGCCGATTGATAAAAGCACAGGGGAGGGCTAATAATTATGGCTAAAAAACCCTTTTCTTCAAGAGTCAGAAATGCAGTATTTATCGTGCTTTCGTTTTTGCTTACTTTGATTTTGTTTTTGCTTTCAGTCTGTACGGTGCTTGAGGCTACGCTGTTTAATCCGGAGTTTATTTTTGACAATATGAACTCCTCAAACTATTTTATTGACAAGAGTGACGAAATTACAACAAGCCTTATCGATCTCGGATATGCCAGCGGACTTGACGAAAAGTTCTTTGACGATTTCATTGATGAGGTTATGTTGTGCGATGACACAAGAGAGTATCTTGACAATTACTATTCGGGCAACGGCGCAAAGATTGATACAACTGATTTTAAGCAGAGCTTTAACGCAGAGCTTGATAAGTATATTCAGGAAAACAACATCAAGAATGTAAACGGAAAAAGCCGCGATAAGCTTGTAAATAAAGCGGCACAGATTTACCGTTTTTCGCTTGAAATTCCTCTTTTCTCAAAACTTTCGGCGTACTTTCTGACTGCAAAAAATGCAATGCCGTTTATTCTTGTCGGTCTTGTGGTGCTTGCAGGCGTTATCTGCGTTGTGCTTATCTTTGCGAATAAATGGAAGCACAGAGGCGTTAAATATATCTGCTATGCGACATCGGGCGCATTCCTTGCCTTGGGAATTATTCCTGCATATTTAATGATTACGGGCAAGATTTCTCATTTAAATCTTGATTCCCGTGCACTTTATAATATGTTTGTCCAATCTGCAAACAGCATATGCATTGCAGTTTTGTTCATTTCATTGTTCTTTTTGCTCGTTTCAGTCGGACTGTTTTTCCTTTTCAGACGAATGTACAAAAAAGTTAGAAGTTAAATTTTACTTAAATAATTATGGGACTGTTGCAAATTCGTTTTGCAACAGTCCGTTTTCTTTTACTCAATATTATAAAATCTTTTTGCATTTTCGCAGGTGATATTCAGTATCTCCTGCACGCCCATATTACGAACGGCGGCGATTTTTTCAGCAGCATACAAAATCATTGAGCTGTCACAGCGTTTTCCACGAAACGGTACGGGCGCCATATACGGTGCGTCGGTTTCGAGCAGAAGCCTGTCAATCGGAATTTCAGCCGCAACCTCAACACTGTGGCGAGCGTTCTTGAATGTAACCACTCCGCCCAGACTGATGTACATTCCAAGCCTTACAGCCTCTCTCATCAGCTCCACACTTCCCGAAAAGCAGTGCACAAGCGCATTCGGTCGGTATTTTCGGAGCAAATCAAACGTATCACCGTGAGCCTCTCTATCGTGAACTACGAGTGGCATTTTTAAATCGAGCGAAAGCTTAATCTGCTCCTCAAACACTTTTTTCTGCTTGTCCTTCGGAATATCCCAGTGGTAGTCAAGTCCTGTTTCACCGATTGCAACAACCTTTTCGTGCTTTGAAAGCTCTGCAAGCCTGTCGAGATAATCAGCCGGTATATCGTCAAGATTTTCAGGGTGAAAGCCGACTGCGGCATACATAAAATCGTATTTTTCGGCGTATTCAATGCTCTTTTCAGCAGTCTTTAAGTCAACCGAGTTGTTCACAATTCCGTATACGCCCTTGCTTTTAATATTGTCAAGCAGAGTGGAACGGTCGTCGTCAAACCACTTGTCGTCATAGTGGGCGTGTGCGTCAAAAATATTTTCGTAATTCATACTGTCACTCCGTACTGTTGCGGATAATTTCAACCTGCCTGCTTTCAAGAACAGGAATAATTTTTTTCTCCATATCGTTGCGGTCGGCATACATTCCGATGTTAATGCTGTCGGCGCTGTCAAGATAAAGGTCGTACTTTCCGCTGTTTCCGTCAGGCTCGGCGTCAAGGCAGATAATGTCGCTGTAACTGTAAAAATTGCCCGTCACGTCAAAATAGTGGCTGTTGACGTTCACTCCGTATTCGTAAACTGCTATGCCGTTGTTTGCGCTTAAAAAAACGAAAATCAGTGCCACAAGGTAGAAAATATAAAGTATTACTCTCATTCGCTTTTTCGATTTTTCAGAGTTGAAAATCGCATCATAGTCCTTCATTTTCTGATATTTATTCTTGAAAAATTTACGGTAAATGCTTTCTTTTAGAAAATATGCGGCTATAAAACTGCAAAAAATTGCAGGGATTATACAGCATAATGCGTTGTACGGCTCAAGAGCACTTGCGTAGAGCGCCGAATGATAAAGTATTCCCGAAATTGCGTAGTACATTCCTATGCACACAGCGAGGAACGGAATCAACAGCAGACCGCAGGAGGCAAAGTATGGAACAAAGCCGCTTGTGCCGTGATATTCCTTTAGCCCGCCCTTAAGGCATTCATATGCCTCACCCGAAACAGGCGCAGGATTGTCGCAATTCTCAATGTATTCAAGCAGTCTGTCTTCGTATGCAAGGCGTTTTTTCTTTTTTTCGTATTTTCTTTGAGCTTTTTTATAGTCGCCTGCGAGAAAATCCCTGTACTCATCGGACGCAAATGCGCACTGCTCAAACCCGAAGTAAAGGCTGAAAAGATATTCATAAACTTCGTCAACGTTTACGCTTTCGCTGTTTTCAAACTCGCTGACTATATCCTTATCAAAGTCGATACCGACTGTTTTCAGGATATTTTTACGCAGTACCTCCTGAATTTCAGCCATACTGTCATCGGAGCTTGCAAAGTCCTTTAACTTTGGGTAAACCTCTTCAAAATCCGTTGCGAGCCTGTCAAAGCATTTTTCCATCCGCTGTTCATTTTCGATAAAGCAGTAGAACCAGCAGGCAAAATTGTCGTTGTCAAACAGCCCGATAATGTCGTACATCATACATTTTATCGGAAATTTACTGCGTTTTGAGAAGTCAACGATTATGTTCAGACCGCTTTTTTCAACCGAGCCGCCGCATTCAAGGCAGTATTCAAACTCAACGTTGAAGCGGTTAAAGCAAAGCGTGCCGATAGCCGAGTCATCGTCACGGATAAACCGTGTAGTAAAAGCCTCGGTATTGTCGGCGAATTTATTAAATTTTCGTTCAAAAACAGTAATTATATCATTAATCATTTTGTAAAACAACAGTGTAGGGAACGGTCTTGACCGTTCCGCTGATTAAAAACAGACTTCTAATTTTCTCTGAACGGTCAAGACCGTTCCCTAAATTTATTAAGTAATTATAATTCCGAAATTTGCGTGTCGAGGTACTCGACCGACCCTTAACTCCAAACTCCGCACTAAAAAATCACTCTTTCAGCTTGTTCAGCTTTTCAATGTGCTTTGCACGCTTGTAGCGGTAGAGGATATTCTCCGCCCATTCCTTGTCAATCTTGATAAAGCCCTTCAGCTTTTTGTCCTTGATTGCAAATCTGTCGATAATATCCTTTGACTTACCGTAAATTTCAAGCCTTGCCGTCTGCACATACGGCTTTCTTTCCTCGCCTGCAAAATATGTAAAGCCCATCGTGTTCGTTTCACGGTCGTACATCGAAAGATAACCGCAGGTAATCTCCGCACCGCCGAGCTTTTTCGAAACCGTTTGGCTTATTGCAAGCTTGGTAAGCTCAACCGCCATATCGTCAAGCCCCGATTCAAAAATAAAAATCTTTTCCTTGAACGAGTTGAAATCGGCGGTAATCCTCTTGCTGATGTTGCGCAGGTTGCTGTACTTATCCTCCAGCTCCTTGTCGCAGAGCTGATAGCGGTCGATTTTCGGGATAAGATAAACCATAAAACGGTTTTTCATATCGTTGTACAGAATCGGATAATTCAGCCTTGCTCTGTAATTGCACGACGGACATTGCCATGAAAAAAGCTCACCGTCAAGAACCTTGCTTCTCAAAGCCTTATTTACGGTTGTGTTCACGCTTGTGTATATTTCTGCCTTGCCCAGCTCACCGCACATTGGGCAGACAATAGCCTTGTTTACTATGTTATCGGGCATATCTGACACCTCTTTACTGTTAATTATATCAATTGACTGTGATTTTCACAAGTAAATTTTAAAAAAATGTTGATTTTATCAAAAATATCTGTCATAATAATAATATAATTATTAATACTAAAACCTAATTTCGCACAACGTGCGTTTATTGCAAGGAGAATTGATATGATGATTTTTGATACAGTAAAAGGAACTGTCAGCACAGCAGTTGACACTATTTCATCTGTTGCACAGTCGATTGTTGAGAAGAACAGAACGAATGCAAAGCTCAACAGACTCAGACTTGTTATGAAGAGCGAAAGCGAGCTTATGAACAGAGCATATATCGCCCTCGGCAAACAGCTTTACGAATCGCAGAAAAACGGCAAAGCAGTTTCTGCCGAAAATCAGGAAAAGCTTTTTGAGGTTATAGAAAAGTCAAAGGCGAAGATTGCCAGAGCAAGAGAGTGCTACAGAAAGATTGTTGACAGTCAGAACGATATTTTCTACGGCAATCCCGAGGAGGAAAAAGAATACAGCTCAAACGAGGTTGTTGACATTACAGTAGCCTGCTCAAACGAGAGCGATTATAAGTCGTCACCATTTGAAAGCCTTGAAGCACAGGTTAAGACTGCCGTTGATGAGATTAAGGACGAGGCTGAAGAAACCGCAGAAAAGGTTGAGGAAAAAGCCGAGGAGCTTAAGGAAGAACTTACCTCCGCCGACGAAGAAACCGAAGCCGAGGACGACAGCGAATCCCCCGAAGGTGAGCTGTTCTGATTTTATAAAATATAAACGCTATCCCTGCCCGATTAATCTTGGGCAGGGATTTTTTGTTGGCTGTTGCAGATATGATTATTATTTATAGCAAAAAATATGCATTTGTTATTGACAAATTATAGTAAAATAGTATAATAATAACTGTAATAGTATATAATTTTACAATTAAATGGATTAGGAGGAATTGTAATGAGGAAATTTAAAAAGCTGACATCCGTCTTTTTTGCGGTAATTATGGTGCTCGGTGTACTGACAGTTGCACAGTTTACGGCGAGTGCGGCTATAAATTCAGATCAACTGTATTTATATAAACTATTATTAAAAGACATTCATGATTATCCGTTGAATTATGTTGATCTTAATAACAATAACAAGACAGATATTGAAAAATGCAGTTTTGCTGTTGCAGATGTAAACGATGACGGAACAGACGAACTTATTGTAGATTATACACAAACATATACGTTGGGTATGTATTCCGAAATTTTTACAGTCAACGATTATAATCATCTTGTTTCACTCGGCCGATATGGTGCATATCCGGAATTTTATAAATACGGATATATGGTTCTTAAGGCAAGCCATAATCAGGGACCGGGAGATGCTATATGGCCATATAGCGTTTATTCATACAGTAATTACTCTAATAGATTTAACAGCGTTTATAGTGCATATAGCATTGACAAAAATAAAGATTTTCCTAACAAATACAATCCATCGGAAGACCTTGACCATGACGGCGTTATATATGTTGTAAACAATAAAAAACTGACAAAAGCTCAATATGACGCTTATGTAAACGCATATATACCTAGCAAGAATAAACTAAATATTTCATGGAAAAAGATTACTAACTCAAACATTAATAATTTAGGTGCGCCAACCTCAGTCAGACTGAACAGAGGAACACTAACCCTCGGCGTGGGTGAAAAATACGGACTTATCAAGACTGTTTCACCGTCAAGCGCAAATCAAGCTTGCATATGGTCGAGCAGTAATTCGTCAGTTGCTTCCGTTGACAGCAGCGGCAAGGTGACTGCCAAAAAGTCAGGAACGGCTAACATCACCGTAAAAACCACAAACGGAAAAACTGCAACGTGCAAAGTAACAGTCAAGCCTGCACCGACAAGCGTTAAGATAAACACTGCAAGCCTTACACTCGGCAAGGGCGAAACCTATACAATCAGCCAGAGCACCAACAGCGGCTCATACGCATGGGGATTCAGCTGGAGCAGTTCTAACACTTCGGTTGCAACTGTTACAAAGGGCAGTGCAAACAAGGCAACCGTAACGGCTAAAGGAGTAGGAACAGCTACAATCACAATTAAAACCTATAACGGCAAGACTGCAACTTGCAAAGTAACAGTTAAAAACGCCCCTACAAGCGTAAAAACAAACCCGACAAGCGTAACTCTCGGTAAGGGTGAAAAATACACAATCAGCGAAAATACAAACAGCGGAGCATATGCGAATGCGGCTAACCTGAAATGGTCAACTACAAATTCAAGCGTTGCAACCGTTACAAAAGGAAGCGGCAACAAAGCTACAATTACTGCAAAGGGTAACGGAACTGCATACATTAAAATATCACTTTACAACGGCAAAACCGCACAATGCAAGGTAACCGTTAAAAATGCACCTTCAAGTGTAAAAACAAACCCAACAAGTGTAACTCTCGGCAAGGGTGAAACCTACACAATCAGCGAAAATACAAACAGCGGAGCATATGCAAATGCGGTTAACCTGAAATGGACAACTACAAATTCAAGCGTTGCAACCGTTACAAAAGGCGAAGGAAATAAGGCTGTTATAACTGCAAAAGGCGTAGGAACTGCATACATAAAAATCACTCTTTACAACGGCAAAACTGCACAATGTAAAGTGACCGTTAAGAATGCACCTACAAGCGTAAAAACAAACCCAACAAGTGTAACTCTCGGCAAGGGTGAAACCTACTTAATCAGCGAAAATACAAACAGCGGAGCATATGCAAATGCGGCTAACTTAAAATGGTCAACCACAAATCCAAACGTTGCCACAGTTACAAAAGGAAGCGCAAACAAAGCGACTATTACCGCAAAGGGAAACGGAACTGCGTACATAAAAATCACCCTTTACAACGGCAAAACAGCACAGTGCAAGGTCACTGTTACAAATAGAAAAGTATATAGACTGGATAAAATGTCAACTTATAACGGTAGCAGGTACTTTTCATCAGCAGAGAGCGGAACATTATATTCAAATAACTATGTTAAGTTTTTGCCGTCGTCAATAAGAAACACAGCTGGAATTTTCACAATTGCCGGAAATAAGATATATTATGTTGAAAAGAAAAACGCTTCAGGCAGTCAGAAAGCAAATGTTTACAGCTGTGATATTAACGGAAATAACAAAAAACTGATTGTAAATGATTATTATTGTGACGGTGTAAACAATCCTTCAAAATCACTGATTGTAAATAACAAGCTTTATTATATATATTATGACGGCAAAAACTACGGTACAAAATATATTGATTTGACAAACAATCAGACAAAGTTCCTTTCACTTCCCGATATTCCGTATTGCACGAACAACGGAATAGGCTACTATGCTTCAAACAATGAATTGTTTTCCTATGATTTTATCAGCGGAAAGACTGAAAAACTAATCGCTAAGAACGGAAGCAAATCAATTAATATCGGTGCAGTAATTGATTACGATGATGGTTATGTTTATTATAGTAACACTGATTTTTCGTCCGGTGGTGCCTTTCATGGTTTTTACAGAATGAATATTTCAAATAAATCAAAGGAGTTTATTACAAAATTTCATATGGAGGGTTCAGCGGCATTTAAAGGCAATAATATGTATTATTCGACTTATGAAAATAATAGTTACTGTATGCATAAGTATGATTTAAAGAGTAAAAAAGACGCTTTTTTCTGTTCAATGAAAGATTGTAATATGGATTTTACTGTTATTAAGGACGAGGATTGTTTATTGGTAAATGAATTGTGCCGTTCAGGCAATTATTTGACGCAGAACATATACTGTATTAGTTTTGACGGAAAAACAAAGACTAAAGTTGCGTCTTTCTCTACGAAATTACCATAATATTTAAGTAATATCTTTTAAAGTTAAATTATATGATTATTCCCTGCCCGATTAATTTTAGGCAGGGATTTTTGTTTTTGGTGAACCGTTTTAATTCTCTCGTGTCTTTTTATTTGAGAGGAGTGAAAGCCGTGAGCTTGTGCAGACTGATAAAATACAGTATAATTATTGACAGCAGGAATTATAAGCTGTCAGACGTGACAAAAAGAAAAATTATGAACTTATTTGACAAATTGAAAAGAGGTGAAATGTGATGCGCAGGAATGAAAATAATATAAACTCAAACAAGCTTGCAAAATACGTTGCAAGGGCGCAGAGGGGCGACAGAAAGGCGATGGAGCGCATTGTTGACGAAACGAGCGGTTATGTCTATTACTACTGCCTTACGCTCTTGTGCAGTGAGGACGAAGCGAACGAGGCGGTGCAGGAAATTTACCTTACCGTTCTTAAAAAGCTCGGCACGCTTGAAAACCCGAAAGCCTTTCTCGGCTGGCTCAAAACGGTAACGTCAAACCACTGCAAAAACAGACTTGAACGAAATAAAAATTATTCAAGTCTTGATGACGAGGTGATTTTTGAAAACACCGAAGAAACGGACGTTCAGCTTATTCCGCAAAAGCAGATTGAAGCGCAGGAACTCAGAAATGCCGTAGTTACGGCTGTGAAAAATCTCCCTGTTTTTCAGCGTGAGTGTGTAATGATGTACTACTACAACGAAATGAGCGTATCGCAGATTTCCGAAATTCTTGAAATCAAAGAGGGTACGGTCAAGAGCAGACTGTACAATGCAAGAAAAACAATAAAGGCAGAACTGGAAAAGCTCGGTTTCAGCGAAAACACGCTAGGAGGATTTTCCCCGCTTGCGT
>CAMKNF010000045.1 GCA_946414115.1 uncultured Ruminococcus sp.
TGTAGGTCAAACTTATACTTCTGTTATTGAACCAACAACGACAGCTCCTGTTACTGAACCAACAACTGAACCGCAGCCTACAACAGCTCCTCAGGCAACATATACTTTCTATTTCAAGACTACTCTTGGCTGGATGACAGACGACGGCGTTACACTCTTTGTATATGACAACGGCACAGGTGAAAGCTATGTCCTTGAAAAAGATGAAAACGCTTATCCGAATGTATATACAGCTGAAGTACCCGAAACTATGAAGTCCTGCGTGGTTTATCGCTATCTTGAAGCTGTTTATGAAACTCCGGTAGGTGGTGATACAGGAAATGTTTACAACTCCTGGTCTGCAAAGGTTTCAAAGACAAATAACTGTGTAACCTTAAGCAATGACGAGCAGGTATCTGTTGGCCCTTATGTTGCAGAAGAAAAGCCTGCATTTGAACTTTCAAGAGTTTATTTTGATAACTCAAAGGCAAAGTGGTCAGAGGTTTATATTTACGGATGGGCTGAAAGCGGTCTTGAGAAAAAAACAGCATTAATGACAAAGATTGAGGGAACAAATATCTGGTACTATGATTTTGCAACTCCTCTTTCACCCGGCGCAAACTGCTTCCTCTTTAAAGACACACCCGGAGGAGGTCCTTCTGACTGGTATACACAAACCGACGATGTGACCGTTACTAAAGATAAGAACTGTTACCTTGCAAATGCCGGTAGCAAATCAGGCGGCTCGTGGTATTATTACACAGAGAAGTAATCTTTATCAGATGAAAATTAGTTAAATCAATTTTCCCCGAACATACTCGGTATGTTCGGGGAGTTTTAGTATTATATCTTTTTGTTGTGTGTCACTTGAAAAATATGGCAATTTGTAGTAATATATTATTACTTGTTGAATGATATTTCAAATATAAATTATAAATGAAATGAGAGTATTTATGGGTTTAGAAAGAATTTATTTTGAGCTTAAGAAAAGAGAAGATGACGAGTATTATATTGAGCTTGCGCAAAAGGATGTATTGTTTGTTCCGGTCATAACTGATATTATGCTTAATAATTCAAACTCTATTAGTGTCTGGGCGCAAATGATTCTTGAAAAAATCAGTGAGAAAAATCCTTTAATTGTCTATCCTTATATAGGATATATTTCTGAAATAATTGACAGAAAAACAATTTTCAATAGCTGGAGTGTGTGGAAGATAATCACAAATCTGCTTGTCTGTGATTATCAGAACTATTGGGATAATTTAAAGAGCAAATATTACGCCTCACTTCAGTCAGAACGTATTGCTGAATTTTCAATTGCGTGTGAATGTGCCTGCAAAATAATTTCAGCAAAACCCGATGAAGAAAAGCCGATTACCGATATACTGAAAGATATGAACAATCGAAACTTTTATATTAATGAAATCCTTTCTCCAAAATCAAGTGAAGTTGCAAAATATAAGGCACAGGAAGTTTTATACTTATTAGGTCAAAACAACGAGAATAAAGAATAAATTTATAGTAAAACGGTTGCGACAGTGTTTGACGCAACCGTTTGTTTTTGTTTTATGAAAGAAGAGTAAAGTGGTTAATTTTTTTACCGTTGTATTCAACAACATCGGTAAACATATCATAAGGTCTCGCCCAGAGCGTTTCTTTTCCGTCAACGCTCATATAGATTACCAGCTTTTCACCCGTTTCACTGTGAGTTGAAACGCCCAGCACTTCATACTCTGTACCCTTGAAGTGGCGGTATCTTCCTCTTTGAACTTTCTTTAATTTTTCAACTTTATTTTCTTTTTTTCTCGGAGCATTTGCAGTAACGGTTTTCACTTCACATTTATCATTAAAGTTTACCTTAAAACTACCGTCGTTGACTACAAGAATCCTTGAAGAATAGGGTTTCAGCGAAAGCTCACAGTAGCCGTTTACATCAATAACCTCGTTGTCGTTAAGAACATCAGTAAGCTTTGCATTACAGCCTGCGTCGAAGCTGATTTTTTCATCGTGGTCTGTGAGGTTGAACGCAACAAATACAGTCTGATTGTCAGTAAATCTCTTGTAGACGAGCTTTTCATTCATAATGTTTACGTTGTCAAATTTGCCGTACTTGAGCGCATCAAGAGCAAGTCTGACTTTGCCGAGCTTTATGATGTGATTTAGCAAATCGTAATTTGCATTTTCAACGTTGTTGAGGTCAAGACAGGGACGAAGCTCGTAGTCGCTGAATTGTGTACGCTTTCCCTCGATTCCGTACTCACTGCCGTAGTAAATCGACGGCACACCGGGCATTGTGTACATAAGGGTATATACGTTTTCAAGGTGATTTTTGTCCTTAAGGTCGCTTGCAATTCTGTTTACATCGTGATTGTCTACAAAATTGTAGGTGTAAATATTGCGGTAAATTCCGCCGTTTCCGAACTGTCTGTTGAGTGAGTGTGCAATTTCAAAGTAGTTGTGGTCGTTGTGACTTGAATAAATGCCCTTGTAGCATTCGTAATTTGTTACCGAGTCAAGAAGATTATCGTTTGCCCATCTGTTATAGTCGCCGTGTGTTATTTCGCCGTAAAGCCAGAAATCAGGCTTTTCTGACTTACATACATTGCGAAGCTTTCTGAAAAATTCAAGGTCGATACAGTCGGCGGCGTCAAGCCTTAAGCCGTCAATATCAAACTCATCAATCCAGAATTTAACCGAGTCAAGCAGATAATTAACAACCTCGTCATTCTGAAGATTTAGCTTTACAAGGTCATAGTGACCTGCCCAGCCCTCATACCAGAACGGGTCGCCCTTCGGACTTCTGCCGCCAAAGTTGAGATTCTGAAACCAGTTGCAGTAACGTGAATTTCCAAGATTCTGCTGTACGTCTTTAAATGCAAAGAAATCTCTGCCTACGTGATTGAAAACACCGTCAAGAATCACCTTGATTCCGTTTTCGTGCAGTGTGTTGCAAATTTTCTTAAAAGAATTATTATCACCAAGACGGCAGTCAACCTTTCTGTAGTCGATAGTGTCGTAGCCGTGACGTGAGCTTTCAAACAGCGGATTGAAAACAAGTGCATTTACAGACATCTTTTTAAGATGCTCAATGCAGTCGTAGATTTTATCAAGCCTGTAAACAAGCTTCCCGTCATTATCCCTCGGTGCACCGCAGAATCCGAGAGGATAAATATTATAAATTATTGATTCGTTAATATAACCCATATTAAGTCACTCCCTTTACAAATTAACAATTATATTTTATCATAAATTTGTCTATTGTGCAATGATAAAAGTTGTGATATAATACTATTACGTAATGTCTATAAGAATTCGGAGGATAAATATGTTAAAAAAGCCTGAAAACAAAACAAGAAAAAGATTAAGGATAACCCAGTGCATTCTTTTCCTTGCACAGATTCTCTTTTGTACATTCACATTTGTACAAATCCCGAGTCCCAACTCGTCAAAGGTCGGATTTTATGCAACTGTATTTGATATGTTCGGCTATCTCGGCGGTGAGTTTCCTGACACAACGCAGAGTGCGGCATTTAGCTCTGTTTTGCCGGTGTTCTTTATCTTTTTGGTAATACCGGTTGTCGGTTTCTTTTTCTGTGCACTTGATAAGGAAAGAAATATGAAAAACATCGTTTCTATTATTTGCAGTTTGCTCGGTGTATTTTCAATCTTAACAATCGTATCTCTTAATTTTATCTCTTACGGCTCTTTACTTGCTCTGCTTTGCTATATTTTAATCAGCTTTATTACAGCATTTGCAATGATGGCAAGGCTTGTAGACGATAGCAATACAAATAAATAAAAAATCAGGACTGTTTCATTTTGTGAAGTGAAACAGTCCGTTTGTTTTATATATTATGTTTATTACATCTTGTTAGACAAACGATAATATAATGCGGAATTCGGAATGCGTAATGCGGAATTGCGGTCGAGTGGATAGGTTGTTATAATTCAAAAGTTTAATTCCCGAATTAATTTATATGCGGCGTTGCCGGTCAAGGCACTCGACTTAAAACTCGCTGAAAATCATATGTGCCTGTGTATTATCAAGTATCAGAGGTTTGTCGTAGTCAACACGTTTTATCTGTCCGTAAAGCCTGCCGAAAATTACAGTCGTTTTGTCCATAACAGCCGCCATAGGCTCTCCCTTAACCGTAAAAGGCTTGAACGTGATGTCCACTGCCGAGATTCCCGCCGTAAAGAACCATGGCCTGTCTAGTCTGCCGTTTGTACCCTTAACGTTTATCTGCGACAGCTTTTCAAGCTTTCCGTCAATGAAGAAACAGTTTTCGTTGCCGTAACGGTTGTCGCCGACTCTGCTTGCAAGGCAGAGTGAAAAGCGCTTACCGTCTATTATTCCGTCTGCACTCAACCTTTGGTAATTGTGCTTCCTCGGCTTTGAAAAGCGTGTCCAGTCAAAGTAAGCTCTTGTACTATTTTCATTTAAAGAATATTCAAGTCCGCCTACTCTTATAACTCCGCTTGCAATAAACTTCGGCACAAATCTTTTCAGGTAAAAATATTTTCTGTCACGTTCAAACGGTGCTAATTCGTTAAGGCTGTCGCCGTTGACCTTTTTAAGAGTGATGTTGAAGTAAAGGTTTTTAAGTCCGCCGAAGTCGATAAAATCGCATTTGAGAAATCTTCCGTCGGTTGTGTTTGTAAGCTGCAGCTGAATACGCTTGTCTGTATAGAGCAGTTCGCCCTTGTTGCCTGACTCCGGGAGTTCATTTTTAAATAAAACAAATTTCTTAATAACGCAGTCGCTGATAACACCGCCTCTTTTAAGGTCGGCAACGGCAATTTTTATTGCAAACTCCATTCCGTAATTCTCAACCGAGAGATAAAGCGATACCTCGCCGTTGTTGATAAAGTAGCAGTCGCTTTCACCGTGCTTTCCCGAGGTTTTACTCTTATCGCAGTTGTATTCAAAAACAGATTGCCTGGCCCAGCCTGCATTTAAAACCTCACCGTTTTCCTCAAAAACAGCACAATTTTCTTTGATTTCACGCTGCAAAATACTTCACTCCGTTTCAAAAATCCAAAATATTCCATTGTTAATATAGCAGAAGTTATTATGCTATTCAAGAATTATAACAAAACTGTAAATGGGTAATAAAGAATTTTAAATTTTAATATATTTTAACTGATCGCAATTGTCTTTATATATTATATTTCTAATCGGGTGAGAATTTTGAAAAAAATCGTCGCACTTTTATTAATTTCCTTGTGTTTTGTTTTTTCTGCCTGCACAACCGATACTTCGGGCTATACAAATGAACTGATTTCTTCCAAATGGCAGAAAACGCTTGAGGGTGGAGCAGAAATAAATCTTGAATTTGATGAGAATACAGCAGTGCTGAAAATAAACAATTCCGGTAAAAGCACTGAAATTAAAGGGGATTATATAGCTGACCAAAGCAGTTTTGTAATTTTTGTGCCCGAAGTTTCGCAGAATTACTCTTTTGATTACACACCAAAGGGGAATAAGCTTGACATTTCATACAACAACAATACGATTACCTTGAACAAAGTTGAATAGGGCGACCGAAAACAGCCGCCCATTATTGTTACAAATTTGAACTGTTGTCAAAACGCTTTTTCAGAATTTTCAGCGCACGTGTTTCAATCCTGCTTACATATGATCTTGAAATATTCAGCAGCTTTGCAACATTTTTCTGCGTCATCGGCTCGTTTCCGTCAAGTCCGTAACGCAGAATTATTATTTTTTTCTCACGTTCGTCAAGCTCCTCGTTTATATATTGTCCAAGCTTTCTGCTGTTAAATTTCAAATCCAGCGTGTCAATTATATTGTCGTCAACCGCCATAATATCGAGAAGTGTAAGCGGATTTCCGTCCTTGTCGGTGTCAATTGTTTCGTTAAGAGAAATGTCCTGCGCACTCTTTTTAGCGTTGCGGAAGTGCATAAGAATCTCGTTTTCAATGCACCTGCTCGCATAGGAACTTAAACGAATATTTTTATTCATATCATATGTGTCAACAGCCTTGATAAGTCCGATTGTTCCTATTGAAACAAGGTCGTCCTGTTCGCTCTGCATTCCGTAGTATTTTTTTATAATGTGCGCAACAAGCCTGAGGTTATGCTCAACAAGCTTGTTGCGTGCTTCTTTGTCGCCGTTTGCACAGCGTTCAAGGTAAATTTTTTCCTGCTTTTCCGAAAGAGGCTTTGGAAACGAACCTCCTCCGCATACGTGAAGAATGAAAAAGCAAATGTATTGTCCAAGAAAGCCGAGTAATTCAAACACATTATCACCACCGAAATAATCTGTTTAATAATATTCCGATTCAACCTGAAATTTGCCTGTACAAAAAGCGAAAAATGCATTATAATATTCTTATATAATGAAATTAGGGTGATATTATGAAAAAATTTATTTCGTGGAACGTAAACGGACTTCGTGCCTGCGTAACAAAGGGCTTTCTTGATTATTTCAAAGAGGTTGACGCAGATATTTTCTGCGTACAGGAAACAAAGCTTCAGGAGGGACAAATTGACCTGGAGATTGACGGATATTATCAGTACTGGAATTATGCCGAGAAAAAGGGTTATTCGGGTACGGCATTGTTTACAAAGCAGAAGCCGTTATCTGTTACATACGGACTCGGAATTGAAGAGCACGACAAAGAGGGCAGAGTAATTACCGCCGAGTTTGAGAATTTCTATTTCGTAACCTGCTACACTCCAAATTCGCAGAACGAGCTGAAAAGACTTGACTACAGAATGGAGTGGGAGGACGCTTTCAGAGCGTATCTGCTTGATCTCAACAGCAAAAAGCCTGTTATTATGTGCGGAGATCTGAATGTGGCTCACAAGGAAATAGACTTGAAAAATCCGAAGACTAATCGCAAAAACGCCGGCTTTACCGACGAGGAAAGAGAAAAGATGACTGTTCTCCTCGACAGCGGATTTACCGATACATACCGCTATTTTAATCCCGATAAGGAGGGTGTTTATTCTTGGTGGTCGTACCGCTTTAAGGCAAGAGAGAAGAACGCAGGCTGGCGTATTGACTATTTTATCACCTCAAATTCGCTTGATGATAAGCTCATAAGTGCTGATATTCACACAGATATTTTCGGTTCAGACCACTGTCCTGTTGAGCTTGTTGCCGATGTTTAAGCTGTTGTAACAAATATAGCTTATCAATATGATTTATTACTTTCAGAAAGTTAAACGAGAATTTAGTCGAGTGCCTCGAAACGCAAATTGAGTGGAAAAGTCAGTTTGTTTGGAAAAAATTGTAGCCCGAATTTTAAGTTCATATAAAGGCAAAGTTTCGGGACGTCAAGGTGATTCCCCTATTAGGGGAAATGTCGCAAAGCGACAAAAGGGTTGCCGTTTTCGCAGAAAAGCCGTCCCCTACGGCGATATAGAAAACGTTTGTTTTAGTCGTAGGGACACGGCGTGCCGTGTCCGTAGTGGCAATTGAACTTTACCAATTAATCCGTAGTTATTGAGGAAAACAAACCTTTCCGTAAGGGACGGCTTCCTGGACGTCCCCTTCACAAAAATTGCAAAGCAATTTTTGTGTGGACACGGCACGCCGTGTCCCTACGTCAACGTTGGTTATTATTATGCCGCTAAATTATCGTTTATCATAACTCAATAAACTATCTTCAAAGCAAAAAAGCTGTCCCGAAAAGGACAGCTTTTTTGAATTTAAAAGAAAAGATGACAAAATGAAAAATCACAAAAATCAGAAATCAATTTCTAAATCGTAGTAGCAAGCCTTGAGGAGCTTTTCCATTTCTTCCTGACTTGGCTGGCGGGGGTTAGAGCCTGTGCAGGCGTCGCCGATTGCGTTCTTTGCAGTTTCGGGGAGCTTGTCCATAAACTCTTTCTCGTCAATGATGCTTTCGTCAGCCTTTACACCGCCCTGACCATAGTTCTTGATAGCCTGCGGAATGTCAAGCTGGTCGTTCATACTGCGAAGCTCTGCGATAAGTGCATCAACAAGCTCTTCTGTTGTGTCGCCCTTAAGGTCAATAAACTTTGCAATGCGAGCATAACGCTCTGCAGCTGTAGCGTCCTTTGAGTTGAACTTAATAACCTTGGGAAGATACATAGCGTTGGCACAGCCGTGAATGATATGACCGCCAGAGAAAGCGGCGCCGGTCTTATGAGCCATTGAGTGAACAATACCGAGCAGAGCATTTGAGAAAGCCATACCTGCAAGGCACTGTGCGTCGTGCATCTTACTGCGGCAAGCCATATCGCCGTCGTAAGATTTCTTGAGGTTGTCGTGAATCATCTTGATTGCGTGAAGTGCAAGTGCGTCTGTATATTCACAGTTAAGTGTGGAAACGAATGCCTCAATTGCGTGAGTCATAGCGTCCATACCTGTGTGAGCAGTGAGCTTCTTGGGCATTGTTTCTGCAAGTGCAGGGTCAACGATAGCAACATCGGGAGTGATGTTGAAGTCAGCAAGAGGATATTTGATACCCTTTGAATAGTCAGTGATTACCGAGAAAGCAGTAACCTCTGTTGCTGTACCCGAGGTTGACGGGATAGCACAGAATTTAGCCTTTGTTCTAAGCTTGGGGAAGTTAAACGGAGTAATCAAATCCTCAAAGGTTGTTTCGGGATATTCATAGAATGCCCACATAGCCTTTGCGGCGTCAATCGGAGAACCGCCGCCCATTGCAACAATCCAGTCGGGCTGGAATTCCTGCATAGCAGCAGCACCCTTCATTACTGTTTCAACAGAGGGGTCAGGCTCAACGCCTTCAAAAAGCTGAACCTCCATACCTGCTTCTTTTAAGTATTCAACAGCTTTATCAAGAAAGCCAAAGCGTTTCATTGAACCGCCGCCAACAACAACGATTGCCTTTTTACCCTCTAAATTTTTAAGGCTTGAGAGTGCATCTTCACCGTGATAAAGGTCACGGGGTAAAGTAAATCTGTACATTATAATCTCCTCCAATATAAGATATTTGGTCAACTTTGCTTGACTGGAATAATTATATCACTGCTTATTGATAAAGTAAATACCTTTTATGCAGAATTGTATGTGAAAATTTTGTGAAAAATGCACTATTTGTAGATTTGTATAATAATATGACAATATTTTAAAATTACAAGCCGTATACATTGTCATCGCCTGTGGCATATTTTTTAACCGCTTCAACAAAAAGCTTTGCGGCAGGATTAGAAATATTCTTGCCCCACGCCATAACGTATGCAATGCTCGTGTCGGCGTCGTCAACAGGGAAGACATCTATGTATCCGCTTGATGTTAATGTGGCAAGCGAGTGGGGAAGTATTGAAATTCCGAGTCCCGACGAAACCGAAACATACATTGAAACAAGGTCGTCAAAAGTGTTTTCAACATTCGGCGAAATGTGAAAGGTGCGGAATAAATCCATAATTTCCATATAAACAATAGGTGCAACCGATTCTGACAGCAAGAGCAGATTTTCTCCTGTAAGCTCACGCAGGCTCACTGACTTTCTGCCCTTGAATTTATAGTTTTTTGCCGTTACAATTGCAAGCATTTCGTTGTGGGTAACAAGCGTTTCAATCCCGGAATTTTCAGGAACCATATCACGGGGCATAAAGCAGAAGTCAAAATCACTTCCCGTAATAGCCTGACTTTTGTCGGCACAGTCAATTGGCTTAACTTCAACTGTTATTCCGGGGTACTTTTCGTTGAAATCGGAAATACATTTTGACGGAAAGCACAGTGAGGTCACGTCACAGCCGAGCGTGATTTTTCCCTGACCGCCGTCGTGCATCTGCTTAATAACCGTCTTTGCTTTTTTGAGCGTATCCACAATTTCAATTGCATAGGGGAGAAGGGTTTTGCCCTCGTTTGTGATGATAACGTCCCTGTGCGAGCGTGTAAAAAGCTGAACGCCGAACTCCTTTTCAAGGTCGCTTACGTACCTGCTTACGGTTGACTGTGAAACGTAGTTGCGGCGTGCTGCTTCGGAGAAGTTTAATGTCTGCGCTACGGAAATAAAACAATTCAGCTGATTAATATCCACTTAAAATCTCACCTTTCATAATAAATAGTGTTATGCAAAAGTTGGAATTATTTTCCTAAAAATTGTTGTTTTTGCATTATACAAACTGTTGAATTATCACGTATGTTCTGCTATAATTCAAGTATAGCATAATAGTATGCAAAATGTAAATAACTATTTTAAATTTGTGCGTGTGTGCGTGAGGAGTTTTGTTATGAAAAAAATTGTAATCACCGGAATGGGCGCAGTAACTCCGGTAGGCGTGGGCGTTGACGCTTACTGGAAGAATATTACAGACGGCGTTTCCGGAATTGACACAATCAGAACCTTTGACCCCGGCGAGCTTGCTGTTCAGATTGCAGGCGAGGTGAAAAACTTTAATCCGTCTGACTACCTTCCGAAAGACCTTATAAGAAAAACAGATCCATTTATGCAGTATGCGTATATTGCCGCCGAGGAAGCTTTAAAGCAGAGCAAGCTTGAAATTGAGCCGCACAGAACGGGCATTGTAATGGGAACGGCTATGAGCGGTATTGCTACTATTGCATATACGCAGGAAGCCTTGTCGGGTGCTTCTCACAAAAAGGTAGGTCCCAGATTTATTCCCAAAATTCTCGGTAATATTGCAGCGGCAAATATTGCAATCGACTACAATATTCAGGGACCGAGCCTTACAGTGAGCACTGCCTGCTCGTCAGGCGGTGACGCAATAAATACCGCTTGTATGTGCATCAATGCAGGCAAAGCAGATGTAATGCTCGCAATCGGTGCAGAATCGGTGCTTTGTCCTCTCGTTATTTATTCTCTTGCAAACGCAAAGGCATTGTCAAGGAGAAACGATTCTCCCTCAAGCGCAAGCAGACCGTTTGACGTTACACGAGACGGCTTTGTAATCGGCGAGGGCGGCGGTGCGCTGATTCTTGAAACCGAGGAACACGCTCTTGCAAGAGGTGCAAAGATTCTCGGTGTAATCAAGGGCTGCGGCAACACAGGCGACGCTTACCACGTTACTGCACCTCATCCCGAAGGAAGGGGAGCAATTGCATGTATGCAGCAGGCAATTGAAGAGGCAGGAATAAAAGCAGAAGAAATCGGTTATATTAATGCACATGGAACTGCCACAAATAAGGGCGACTCCGTTGAAAGCTCTGCAATTAAAAAGGTTTTCAGGGATAATCTGCCTTACGTAAGCTCAACAAAGGGCGCAACAGGTCATATGATGGGCGCAGGCGGAATTACAGAAACAATCACTTGCGTAAAAGCGATTGAAACAGGCATTTTGCCTCCTACAATCAATCTCAACGAGGTTGACCCCGAATGCGCAGGAATTGACTTTGTTGCAAATACGGCTAAAAAAGCAGATATTAAGTATGCAATGTCAAACGCATTCGGTTTTGGCGGACAGAATTCGAGTATTATTGTCGGCAAGTATTGATAAAATAAAAGTTATGTGAGTTTTTTTATGAAAGCAGGTTGAATTTATGGAACTGACATACGATTGTGAAATGTTTAAAAAGACCTTTGAAAGTGAGTTTACGTGGCTCAACGGTTTTATGAGGAACGTAAGGCGTTTTGGCTACAAGAATGCAGCCTTTGACCCGATGTCAGGTAAAATATGGACTTATAACGACTTGAACAGAGATTCAAACAGATTTGCAAATGCAATGAAAGCAAGCAATGTCAAAAAGAGCGACGTGGTATTTGTTCAGCTTTTCAATTCTCCTCAGTTTTTGTTCGGTTACATTGCTTCTCAGAAAATCGGTGCAATTTTCAATCCTGCAAATTTCAACCTTTCTCCCGGTGAAACTGCTGAAATTATCGACCACAACAAACCGAAGGTGTACGTTTATGACGCTGATATTGTTCAGACGGCAATAGACGCACTCTCGCTTTGCAAGCATAAGCCTGAGGTTGTGATTGCGGTCAATGTTACTTCAAAGGAATTTCCTCTTCCCGAAGGTCATATTCTGTATGATGACTATATAAAGGATTCATCAGTCGAAAATCCGCCGATTGATTTTAATCCCTATTTTTACGATGAGGTTGTAAGACTTCAGACCTCGGGTACAACGGGAACTCCAAAGGGCGTTCCACTCAATAACGTAAACGAGGTTTTGTCGGCGCACGATGTTATAATGCATTTTCCGTTAAATCCAACCGACGTTACAATGAATATGACGCCTTGGTTCCACAGAGGAGGACTTCACTCGGGCGGTCCGACACCTACTCTTTACGCAGGTGCGGCTATGGTGATTCTTCGTACCTTTAACCCGAAAAACTGCATAGACTACGTTGAAAAATACGGTATTACTTTTATGACGGGTGTTCCGTCAATCCTCACACTGCTTGCCGGCAGACAGGAAAAGCACCCCAAGGATATTTCAACACTCAAGGGGATAATCACAATGGGCAGTCCGCTTGAAAAGGAAGCCTGCATACGCTTTCAGAAGGTGCTTACTCCAAATATTTTCAACGGCTACGGTACAACTGAATCATTCTGGAATACGTTTCTCCGTCCGTTTGATTTGCCCGAAATGGCGGGTACGGCAGGTCGCTCCTGTACAGATGACGAGGTAAGAATCGTAAAGGTTTACGACGACAAAAAGGCAGAGCCTGACGATGTTGTTCCTACCGATAACAAAACCGAGGGCGAAATCATCATAAGCTGTCCCTGCAAATCCACCTACAGCTACGTCAATAACCCCGAAGCTACAAAGGAAAAGTTTTACAAGGGCTGGATGTACACAGGCGACATAATGTTTCAGCATATATTCGTAATTCTATTAGATTTCGAAACCAAAGTAGACTAAG
>CAMKNF010000046.1 GCA_946414115.1 uncultured Ruminococcus sp.
CGGCAATTGCAAACTCGTTAAGACTTTTAAAACTTCCGCAGAGCATTTTGGATTTGATATCAGACGGAAAAATCTCGGCAGGTCACGCAAGAGCGTTGCTCACGCTTGAGGACGAAAAACTTATGCAGGAGCTTGCAGAGGAGATAATCAAAAAGGATTTATCGGTTCGTCAGGTTGAAAAAATCTGTAAGCAAAAACCAAGACCCGAAAAAGAAGAATTACCCGAAAAGAAACCGTCGTTCTACAGTATGGTAGAGCTTGCGCTCAACGAAAGCCTTGGAAGAAAAATCAAGGTTTCAAAGAATAAGGGCAAGCAGGGCGGAATTTTACAGATTGAGTTTTACTCTGATGAAGAGTTGACGGAGTTATCAAATAAACTAAAGTGATTGAAAATAACACAAATTGAGGAGAAATAAAAATGATTGATATTAAATTTTTAAGAGAAAATCCCGACGCAGTAAAGGAAAACATAAAAAAGAAATTTCAGGACAACAAGCTTGAGCTTGTTGACAAGGTAATTGAGCTTGACGCTGAAAGCCGTGCCGTAAAACAGCAGGCTGACGAACTTCGCTCAAACCGCAACAAAATTTCAAAGCAAATCGGCGCACTTATGGCTCAGGGTAAGAAAGAAGAGGGAATGGCTCTCAAGGAAGAGGTAACACGTCAGGCACAGCTTCTCTCGGAGCTTGAAGAAAAGGAAACAAAGCTTTCCGATCAGGTAACCGAGATCATGATGCAGATTCCGCAGATAATTGACGAAAAGGTACCGATTGGCAAGGACGATTCGCAGAACGTTGAAATTGAGCGTTTCGGCGAGCCTGTTGTTCCCGACTACGAAATTCCATACCACACCGACATTATGGAAAAGCTTAACGGCATTGACCTTGACTCTGCAAGAAAGGTTGCAGGCAACGGCTTTTACTATCTTATGGGCGACATTGCAAGACTGCACAGCGCAGTAATTTCTTACGCACGTGACTTTATGATTGACAGAGGCTTCACCTACTGCGTACCTCCGTTTATGATTCGAAGCAACGTTGTAACAGGCGTTATGAGCTTTGCCGAGATGGATTCAATGATGTACAAGATTGAGGGCGAGGATCTCTATCTTATCGGCACAAGCGAACACTCAATGATTGGCAAATTCATTGACACAATCAATAAAGAGGAAAATCTCCCTTACACTCTCACAAGCTACTCACCCTGTTTCAGAAAAGAAAAGGGTGCGCACGGCATTGAGGAGAGAGGCGTTTACAGAATTCATCAGTTTGAAAAGCAGGAAATGATTGTTGTCTGCAAGCCGGAAGAAAGCAAAATGTGGTTTGACAAGCTCTGGCAGAACACTGTAGATTTGTTCCGCTCGCTCGACATTCCCGTAAGAACTCTTGAATGCTGTTCGGGCGACCTTGCAGACTTAAAGGTTCGTTCACTCGACGTTGAAGCGTGGTCACCACGTCAGAAAAAGTATTTCGAGGTAGGCTCATGCTCAAACCTCGGCGACGCACAGGCTCGCAGACTTAAAATCAGAGTATCTGGCGAGGGCGGTAAAAAGTACTTTGCACATACTCTCAACAACACTGTTGTTGCTCCGCCGAGAATGCTTATTGCGTTCCTTGAAAACAACCTCAATGAGGACGGCTCTGTTAATATTCCCGTTGCATTAAGACCTTATATGGGTGGCAAAGAGGTTATTAAATAATTCGGAATTATATATTCACAATAAAATGCAGTAAAAAATAAAACAGGACTGTCAGATTAATTTGACAGTCCTGTCTTTATAGTAAAAACTAAATATTAATATAGCTGCTTATGATAATACATATTGACATTAAATATTGGTATTTGAATTATTGCAACCTATCCACCAGACCGAAATTCCGAATTACGCATTCCGAATTCCACATTATTATAACGGTGCAAGAAAACTGAAATACGGAATATTTCTCAGCACGCCGAACAAAACAAAACAGCAGATTAAAACAATCGTAAGAATATTAAACCATTTGCTGTTCGGCATATTACCGGTTTTGATATAACTTCTGACGGATACAACTGCAAGAACAATAAACAAGGGAGACAAAATCATGATAGCGGCATTCTGGTGAAGAGCAGTTACAAAATCAAGCTGAAACAGGCTTATGAACATTCGTGAAATTCCGCAACCGGGGCAGTAAAGACCCGTTACCAGATGAAACGGACAGGGAATTGCAAAGCCTGTAAGGCGATTGATTATGTAATATAAAATTCCGGCTGCGACCAGAATTGCCGCAGCCGTAATCATCTTTTTAATTCTTTTTTTCATCAGCAAGAATTATGACATTTTGTTAAGCTCATTCTGCATAAGAGCATAAGCAATAATGCCTAAACCGAAAATCTCAAGAATAAGGTAAAGAACACCTGCATTTGAGTCAGAGGGCATATTTCTCATAGCCTTTGCCTCATTAATTTTTTCTCCCTGCTTGTAAGCCCAGTAGATACCATAGATGCCGCAAGTTACAAGTGTAAGAAGAAATACAATTCCGCCGGAAGTTCCGTCCTGAGCGTGACCCGAAGCAACGTTTGTTTCGTTTGCAAGGACAATCATCCAATAGATACCATAGATACCACAAGTTACAATTGAGAGTACAATGCATAAAGCAATATTTCTCTTATTCATTTGTCTACCTCCTATAATTTGGTAGTTTTATTATATATTATTATGCTTTAAAAGTCAATATATTTCTGCACAAAATTAAAAAATTTCGACAAATAGTTCAAAAATTTTTGGCGATGGTTTTTAGTCCGTTATAAAAGTCGGATTTTTAAATCATATCCGACTTTTATAATGTGCTAAAATACTTGCATTATCGGCAGTTTTGAGGTATAATTATATGGAATGGTATTTTGATAATGGGATAAAATTCGGAAATTAAAAAATGTGCAGTTTTTAACTGTATTTTATGAGAGGAAGGTATGAATTTGATGGATTCTTTTGATGACGCTTGGGAGGTCATTTGCTCCTACTGCAAAACCAAAATAACCGACGTCGCTTATAATACCTGGATTAGCAGAATTAAACCTTTAAAGCTTGACTTTGAAAGCAACACGGCATATCTTGTCGTTCCCAACGATTTTCATCGTCAGACATTGACACGCTGTTATATTCCACTTTTGAACGAGGCTTTTGAGGCTGTTTTTGACAATAAATTTATTATTTCATTCAAAACCCCCGAAGAGGTTGAGGAGTATTCAAAAGCTCCCGAAATAAAAGAGGAAATAAAGGACACAAATTACGAGTACACCTTTGACACATTTATTGTCGGCTCGTCAAACAAGTTTGCACACGCAGCGTGTCTTGCAGTAGCAACAAATCCTTCACACGCTTACAATCCTCTGTTTCTATGGGGTAACTCGGGACTCGGCAAAACTCACCTGCTTTATGCAATCGGCAATGAAATTAAGAAGAACGACCCGTCAAAGGTTATCTGCTACATAAAGGGCGATGACTTTACAAACGAGCTCATTGAATCTCTGCGCCTTGCAAAGATGAGCGAGTTCAGACACAAATACAGACAAGCCGACATTCTGCTTGTCGATGACGTTCAGTTTATCGGCGGTAAGGAAAGTACGCAGGAGGAATTTTTCCACACCTTCAATGCGCTTTACGACGCTAAAAAACAGATTGTTCTTACCTCTGACCGTCCGCCCAAGGAAATCAAAACGCTTGACGACCGTCTGCGTTCACGCTTTGAGCAGGATTTGATTGCCGACATTCAGCCGCCCGATATTGAAACGAGAATTGCAATTATCAAGCGCAAGGCTGAACTGCTTGAAATTGATTTATCAAACGAGGTTTGCGAGTATATCGCCTCAAAAATCAAGTCTAATATCCGCCAGCTTGAGGGCACTGTTAAAAAGCTAAAGGCAAAGTCACTTTTAAATCACGAAAAGCCGACAATTTCATCCGTTCAGGAGGTTATTGCCGATATTCTCAACAACGACGTTCCTCCCGAGGTTACGGTTGAGCGTATTATCGACGAGGTTGCAAGAACCTACGGCGTTTCTGCCGATGAAATCCGTTCGCAGAAAAACAGGAGCGCAAACATCAGCAACGCACGTCACGTTGCAATTTACGTTACAAGAGAGCTTACTACGCTGTCTATGGTTGCAATCGGCGAGGAGTTCGGCAACAGGCACTATTCAACAATTATTTACACGCTCAAAAAGGTTCAGGAAATGATGGAAAAAGACCGCAAGGTAAAGGAAATCATTGACGACACCATAAAAAATATAAGAGATCGCTGAGCAGGGTAGCCCCTGCGGGCAAATCGAGTGGAAAAGTCAGTTTTTTTGGAAAAAATTCTAGCCCGAATTTTAAATTAATATATAGGTGACGTTGAATTTTATAGTGTAGGGGACAGCATCCCTGACGTCCCAAAACGCTGCAAATATATCAATCAATCCGAGAAAAATAAACCTATCAAAACAACATACAACATTATAAATTCGGAGCGAAGCGACCCATAATTCCGCATTACGAATTACGAATTCCGAATTAAATTTTTCGTGCACTCGGCTAACATTTTCATAAACATTCCACTAACATAAATCAACGCAATGTTGAATGTTAAAAATTTGTTGAATATTGTTTACGTTTTACAAACATTTTCTAAAAACAGGTTGTGGACGTAAAAATTCAGTGTACAAGCCATATTTTGTGACTTTCCTATATTTTAACATCACCTACTACGACTACGGAAAAATAAATATTATTAAGATAGGAGAAGAAAACTGCCGTGAAAATTTCGTGTTTAAGAACCGACCTTGCAAATGCAGTGTCAAATGTTTCAAGAGCCGTTTCTACAAAGGCCGCTATTCCTGCACTTGAAGGCGTGCTGATAAAAGCATACGATAACAAGCTCAATATCTCGGGATATAATCTTGAGATTGGCATTACAACAGACATTGAGGCTACAATTCAGGCGGAGGGAGAAATTGTTGTCAGCGCAAAGCTGTTTCTGGACATTGTAAGACGACTTCCCGAAGAAATAGTTATGATTGAAACTGATGACAGAATGGTTACCTACATAACCTGCGGTCACGTTGACTATCAGATTGTCGGTATGTCGTCGGTTGAATACCCCGATTTGCCGAGCTTTGAACAGACTGACTCAATAACAGTCAACGCAAAAATCCTGCGTGAGATGATTCGCCAGACAGTTTATGCAGTCAGCGAGAACACTGCAAAGCCTATTTACACAGGCTCACTGTTTGAAATTGAGGACGGCAATTTCAGAATTGTCGCTGTTGACGGCTACAGAATGGCAATAAGAAACGAAAATGTTGACAGTGAAAGCAAAACGAGCTTTGTAGTCCCCGGCAAAACACAGCAGGAAGTTTTAAAGCTTTTAACAGACGATGATGAAAATGTTGAAATCATTATCGGTCAGCGACATATCACATTCAAGGTTAAAAATTACCGTGTAATTTCACGTCTTATCGAGGGTACGTTCCTCGACTATAACACGACTATTCCGAAAGAGGCAAAAACCGAAATTGTGATGAACACAAGAAGTATCATCAACGCAATTGAGAGAATGTCGCTTTTGAATAATGACAGAGTGCAAAGTCCCGTAAGGTGCATTTTTGCCGACGATGAAATCAAGCTTTCATGTGCGTCAGCAGTTGGTAAAGCAAGCGATGTGCTGTCAGTTCCGATAATCGGCGATCCGGTTGAAATCGGCTTTAACAACCGCTATATGCTTGACGCTCTTAAGAACACTGATACCGACGAAATCAAGCTGATACTTAACGGTCCTACTGCTCCGATGATTATTAAGCCAATAAAAGGTGACAGCTTTTTGTGCTTTGTACTTCCGATGAGGCTTGCAAATGAGAACTGAGAAGATTACAATTGACAGCGAATTTATAAAATTGCAGGATTTATTAAAGCTCGGCGGAGCAGTTGACACAGGCGGAATGGCAAAGGTTGTCATTCAGAACGGCGAGGTTGAGGTAAACGGAGAAATCTGCACCATGCGAGGAAAAAAGATGCGCAAGGGCGATTTTGCAGTTTTTGACAATCTGAGATTAGAAGTTATCTGATTTGAAACCATAGTAAAACTAATTTTTCGTAGGGACACGGCGTGCCGTGTCCGCAAGTAAATATCCATTGTAAATATTTCACAGCGGAGGAGAGTCGTTCCCTACAAAGTATGAAAGTAATAGCAGTAAAATTTGAAAATTACAGAAATCTGAAAAATGATATAATACAGCCCTGTGACGGCGTGAACATTATCTACGGTGACAACGCACAGGGAAAAACTAATCTGCTTGAGGCAATCTGGCTGTTCTGCGGAGGACATTCGTTCCGCAGTGCAAAGGACAGCGAGGTAATCAGGTGGGACGAAAACTACGCAAGGCTTGAAATGAGATTTTTCGGGCAGGAGCGTGAGCAGACTGCAAAGCTTGTGTTCGCAGGCAACAAAAAGCAACTCGAAATCAACGGAGTTGAAAAGAAATCTGCGGCGGCGCTGATTGAAAAATTCTGCGCAGTTGTGTTTTCGCCCGAGCATCTCAATCTGATAAAGAGAGGACCTTCGCAGAGAAGAAAATTCATTGACAGCGCAATTTGCAGGGAAAAACTGCAAAACGCCGTAATCCTCTCAAAATTCAACAGAGTTTTAGTACAGCGAAATTCGCTTTTAAAAGATATTTACAGACGTCCGTCGCTTGAGGACACACTGTCCGTATGGGATGAGCCGCTTGTTTTAAACGGCGCAATGCTCATAAAAAAGCGTATGGACTATGTTGAAATGCTCTCACAGAGGGCAAAAAACTATCACGACGGAATTTCAAAAAACAGCGAAAATCTGGAGATTAAATACATCTCCTCGATTGATGCGGAAATGTCCGACAGCACAGATGAAATTGCAGAAAAGTTCAGAAAAAAACTGAATGACAACAGAAACGATGACATCCGCACAGGCGTTACAAACTTCGGACCGCACAGGGATGATATTGAAATTCTGATTAATGGAAAGAATGCAAGAGCCTTTGGGTCGCAGGGACAGCAGAGAAGTGCTGTTTTGTCACTTAAACTTGCCGAAGCGTCGGTGCTTAAGGAGAGAATGGGCGAAGAGCCTGTTATTCTTCTTGATGACGTACTCTCGGAGCTTGACTCAAAACGTCAGGATTTTCTGCTCAACGAGCTTAAGGACTGTCAGGTTTTCATAACCTGCTGTGAAAAGTCGAACAAGGAACAGCTCAAAGAGGGAAAAATCTTTCTGCTGAAAAACGGGGAGGTCTGCTGATGTTTCTTCATCTTGGGCAGGAAACGGTTATCACAACCGAAAGTATTGTCGCAATGTTTGACATTGACGCCTGCACCGTTTCGAAAAAGACGAGGGATTTCCTCGCAAAAGCCGAAAAAAACGGCGAGGTTGTAAACGTTTCGTACGAACTTCCGAAGTCGTTTGTCGTGTGCGAAAAGCAAGGTAAAACCGTTGTGTACATCACCCAGCTTTCAACAAAAACACTTTTATCGAGAACAGAGTCGAGTACCTCGACACACAAATTTCCGAATATGTAATAATTCGTATTGTATGGAAAAGTTTGTTTGCTGATTTTAAATTGATTTATAGGCAACGTTTTCTTTACAGACGTAGGGACACGGCGTGCCGTGTCCGCATTGGCAATCAAACTTTACCGATTAAACTGTAGTTATAGAGAAAAACAAACTTTTCCGTAAGGGACGGCTTCCCAGACGTCCCTACAGAATAAAAAAATATAAATACAAACACACCGTTTTTTATCATAGAGGTGACATAAATAAATGGAAAACAAAAAATGTCCATATTGTTCAAAACGAATTTCATATGTTTCCGCATATGCAAGCAGGCGAAAGGCTGAATACGTGTGCGAGCGATGCGGAAAGGAAAGCAAGGTTGTCGTAAACCGCAAGGTTGTGCTTGCGTTTGTGCTTTCGGCTGTAATTTCCGTTGCAATTATGGCAGGCTGGATTTTTGCAGGTCTTGCTCATAATCCGCTCGGAATTTTGCTTGTAGCCGTTCCGTTTATAATTTTTACGGTGATTTCCCCGAAATTCATAAAATTCGTTCCGCTTAAAAAGTACAAAAAATCTATGGAGGCACGCAAAGCCGGCATTGAATATTCCGACAATCTTATGACCTCCGAGCTTGAAGAAAACGAGGGCTACACCTTCGGTGCGTCAACCGACACAGGCTCTGATTTCAAGATAAATTCAGACGTTTTCAATACGATTAGAGCTGAACGCAACGCCGCAAGAGAAAAGCTTATGGACGATGAGCTAATATCTGACTCCTCTGAAATTAAGAAACCGGCTGAAAGCAATGAAAGTTACGTTCCCGTAATCAAGAACGTAAGTGAAAAACATTCGTCCGATGACGTTCCGCTTAAGAAGCTTCATTCCGACAACACTCCGAGAATGAGCAGAACACGCCACTACATTCCAGCGCAGGAAGAAAAAGAGCCGAAAAAGCCCGACGGCAACCGATATTCGGCGAACAGGAAGTTCTGATAAATATGTTTAAATTACCCGTTTGTCCCCATTGCAAAACGATTTACAGATACAAAGACGTTAAAAAAGAAGAAGTCAAAAAAGAGTGCACGTGCTACCACTGCGGCAAAAAATTCAGAGTATCAAAAAAGAAAATTTTAATTTTATTTTTAATAATTGCATTAATTACTGCAATTTTTGACGTTCTGGCACTGTGTATGATAGCAGGTACAAGCTTTATAGGACTGATGATTTTAAATATAATCGCAGTAACGGCAGGATTTTTCCTGATACCTTATTTCGTGGAATTTAAAAAGTAAAAATTTAACCGCATTATTTCAACATAAATGTAGGGAACGGTCTTGACCGTTCCGATAGTTTCAGATGTTTGCTGTATTTTTGCGGAATGGTCAAGACCATTCCCTACACTATGGAGCAGTGATACACTGTCGGAGGTAAATATGGATAAAGAAGTTTATGAAGTAAATGAATTGATTGAGAAAATTGAAAATAACAACAAAGAGGAACTGGATAACGAGTCCGAAGTTATCGAGGATTTCAGCGACGAATCCAAGGTCGAAATGACAAAGGTTGAGCAGGAATACGGCGCTGATGAAATTCAGGTTCTCGAAGGTCTTGAAGCCGTAAGAAAACGCCCCGGTATGTACATTGGCTCTACAGGTCCGAGAGGACTTCATCACCTTGTTTACGAAATCGTCGATAACTCAATTGACGAGGCTCTTGCAGGCTACTGCACCAAAATCGACGTTGTAATCGAGGACGGCGACATCATCAGAGTAACCGACAACGGACGTGGTATTCCCGTCGGCGTAAACAGCAAAACAGGACTTCCTGCCGTTACGGTTGTATTCACCGTTCTCCATGCAGGCGGCAAGTTCGGCGGCGGCGGTTACAAGGTTTCGGGCGGTCTGCACGGCGTTGGTGCGTCCGTTGTAAACGCACTTTCCGAGTGGCTCGAGGTTAAGGTATGCGACGGTGAGGACGTTTATTTCCAGCGTTACGAAAGAGGAAAAATCATCACTCCGCTTGAAAAAATCGGCAAGTCAGACGTAAAGGGAACAGAAGTAAGATTCAAGGCTGACCCCGAGGTGTTCAAAGAAACCACCGTTTACGATTATTCTGTGCTTGAAAGACGTCTGCGTGAACAGGCGTTCCTCAATGCAGGCGTTCATATTGAGCTTCGTGACGAGCGTGACGCTGAAAATATTATTAAAAACAACTTTGTTTACGAGGGCGGCATAAAAAGCTTTATTGATTTTATTCACAAGAAACGCTCACTTGAAGTTATCCACCCCGACGTAATTTACTTTGCCGCAAAGAATGAGGAGGATACCATTGCAGTTGAAATTGCAATGCAGTACAACGAAAGCTACAACGAAAATATTTTAACATTTGCCAACAATATCCACACCACAGACGGCGGTACTCACGAAGAGGGATTCAAACGTGCGTTGACCTATGTTATGAACGAATACGCACGCAAATTCGGCAAATTAAAAGAAAACGACAAGAATTTAAGCGGTGAGGACGTAAGAGAAGGCTTGACTGCAATCGTCAGCGTAAAGCTAAAAGAGGCGCAGTTTGAAGGTCAGACCAAGGCAAAGCTCGGCAACACCGAGGTAAGAACAATGGTCGATAAGCTGATGCGTGAAAAGCTGTCAGTTTATCTTGAAGAAAATCCCGCTGTTGCAAAGGCAATTTTCGAGAAGTCGCTCGCATCTGCAAGGGCAAGAGAGGCGGCAAGAAAGGCGAGGGAGAGCGTAAGAAGAAAGTCTGCGCTTGAATCGGCACAGCTCCCCGGTAAGCTTGCCGACTGTCAGTCGAAGGACAGCAGTGAAACCGAGATTTTCATTGTCGAGGGTGACTCGGCCGGCGGCTCTGCAAAGGGCGGACGTGACAGAAGAATACAGGCAATTCTTCCTCTGTGGGGTAAGATGCTCAACGTTGAAAAGGCAAGAATTGACAAGGTTTATGGCAACGATAAGCTGATGCCCGTAATTACTGCACTCGGAACGGGTATCGGCGATGAATTTGATATTAACAAATTAAGATACGATAAAGTAATCATTATGGCGGATGCCGATGTTGACGGCTCGCACATCAGGACGCTTTTGCTTACGTTCTTCTTCAGATATATGCGTCCTCTCGTAGAGGAAGGCCACGTGTACATTGCACAGCCTCCGCTTTACAGAATCACGAAGAACAAGGACCATAAGTACGCCTACTCCGATATTGAGCGTGACCAGATTTTGTCGCAGATTGAGGGAAAAAGCGAAATTCAGCGTTACAAAGGTCTTGGTGAAATGGACGCCGAACAGCTCTGGGAAACAACAATGAATCCCGAAACACGACTTATGTTAAGAGTTGAATTAAGCGACGCCGAAGCCGCAGACGAAACCTTTACAATCCTTATGGGCGACAAGGTTGAGCCGAGAAGAGAGTTCATTGAAAAGAACGCAAAATACGTTCAGAATCTGGATGTTTAAGCGGTGTGCCACCGTAGGCAATTCGAGAATAAAAATCGGATTGTACGGATGAAACGGTATCCCGACCATTAAATTTATAAATTGGTAACGTTTGTTTTCAGTCGTAGGGACATGGCGTGCCGTGTCCGCAGTGATTATCAAAAATAACCGATTATATCAACATTATTGTAACTGACAAACGTCTGCGTAGGGGACGGGTTCCTACACGTCCCGAAACGCTGCTAATCTATCAACATAAATATAGCAAACAAACCTTTCCACACAACACGCACATTATAAATACGGAAATTTGCGTGTCGAGGCACTCGACCCGAATTAAAAAAGGGGGATTAAAATGCATTCAAGGTCAAAAATCACAGTAAGATACGCCGAAACCGACAAAATGGGAATTGCTCACCATTCAAACTATCCCGTTTGGTACGAGGTCGGCAGGTCTGATTATATAAAAATGTTCGGCACAAGCTACACTGAAATGGAAGAAGCTGGAGTTATGACCCCTCTGCGCAATCTCAACTGTCATTTCAAGCTCCCTGCCTGCTACGAGGACGAGCTTATTATCCGTACCTGGTGCACGGCTATGTCAGCTGCACGAATTGAGTTTTCCTATACGGTAAAGCGCATTGAGCCTGACGGCAGTGAAACCGAGCTCGGCTACGGCTCAACAGAGCACGGCTTTGTCGACTCAAAGACCTTCCGCCCCTGCAATGTCAGAAAAAGACTCCCCGATTTGTATGAAAAGATTAATAATAATATAAAACATTTCTGAAACAGTTGTATAACGGATTGATATTAAAATTCGATTTATATTCGAGGTAAAAAAATGGATAATGAACGCAATGAACAATTGAATAATGCAAAAATTATTGACGTAGATTTGCAAAATGAGATGCGCAAGAGCTTTCTCGATTACTCAATGAGCGTAATCGTTGCACGTGCGCTCCCCGATGTGCGTGACGGCTTGAAGCCTGTTCACAGACGTATTCTCTACACAATGTACGAAAGAGGTCTTGAACCGTCAAAGCCCTACCATAAGTGCGCCGATACGGTAGGTTCGGTGCTCGGTGCGTACCACCCTCACGGTGACGCATCTGTTTATGACGCTATGGTAAGACTTGCGCAGGACTTCTCAATGAGATATATGCTCGTTGACGGTCACGGTAACTTCGGCTCTGTTGACGGCGACCCGCCTGCTGCTTACCGTTATACAGAGGCGAGAATGAGCAAAATTTCTATGGAAATGCTCACCGACATTGACAAGGATACCGTTAATTTCAGTCCCAACTACGACGACCGTCTTAAAGAGCCTGATGTGCTTCCCAGCCGTTTTCCGAATCTTCTCGTAAACGGCTCAAGCGGTATTGCCGTTGGTATGGCTACGAACATTCCTCCGCACAACCTCGGCGAAACAATTGACGCAGTCTGTATGCTTATTGACCATCCCGACGCAGAGGTTGCCGAGCTTATGGAGTGCATTCCCGGTCCCGACTTCCCGACAGGCGGAATCATTATGGGCAGAAGCGGAATCCGTGCCGCTTACGCAACCGGTAAGGGAAAAATCACCGTTCGTGCAAAGACGGAAATTGTAGAGGGCAAGAACGGCAGATTCAAGATTATCGTTACCGAGCTTCCGTATCAGGTCAACAAGGCAAGGCTCATTGAGCATATTGCCGACCTTGTAAAGGACA